>NZ_JACJPU010000007.1:0-143387 GCF_014696235.1 Sphaerospermopsis sp. FACHB-1194
GCTCAGGACAGGCTCAGGACAGGCTCAGGACAGGCTCAGGACAGGCTCAGGACAGGCTCAGGACAGGCTCAGGACAGGCTCAGGACAGGCTCAGGACAGGCTCAGGACAGGCTCAGGACAGGCTCAGTACAAGTCGCTCAGTACAAGTCGCTCAGTACAAGTCGCTCAGTACAAGTGCGCTCAACACAAGTCTAGCACCTGTAAATCTTTTACCTACTTCCAGGAGGCACTAGAACTACGAAGTAGAACCCCATAGATTTAGTTGTCAAGGTACAGATTGCCGTTAGGCAGTTAGGTTTTTATACAGGTTGATTACCGTTCCTGTGAGAATGATTATAGCACAGAGGCGTAAACGCCTCCTTATGCTTTCATACCTTGCCTCAAGGACGGTTAAGAGTCAAACTCAACTTATGCTACAATTATTTAATTCAAAATCAAATTACTGAAAAAATTAAACATGAATTTTTTTGATAAGTTAAATACGACCATTGTCCAAAATCAAAGTTTACTATTTGTGGGACTTGATCCAAATCCTGAGATGATTCCAGCCCGTTATCAATCATCTGATTTGATTACAGGTTTAGAAAGTTGGTTGCAATTTATGATTGCGGAAACGGCTGATTTTGTCTGTGCTTATAAACCAACTTTGGGTTTTTATCAGGTTTTGGGTGTGCCGGGTTTAGAGTTGTTAATGAGAATTTTAAAATCTATTCCTAGTCACATTCCTATTATTTTAGATGCTAAACATAGTGATTTAAATACTAGCAGTGTTTTCGCCCATTCAATATTTACAGAATGGCAGGTAGACGCGGTTACTCTTAGTCCCTATACTGGTCAGGATCATGTTGCACCTTTTTTAGTTTATCCTGATAAATCTGTATTTATTTTATGTTGTACTTCTAATCCTGGTGCTGCCACTGTACAACAATATCCTCATAATTCACCGCTTTATTTACAGGTTGTTCAAGAATCAAAAACTTGGGGAACTCCTGAACAATTATGTTTAGAAGTGGGAACTACAAATGCAGAAGTTTTAAAATCTATTCGTTCTCTTGCTCCCGAAAGAATTATTATGGCACGGAGTATTTGGGCTGGGGAAGGTAATATTAAACAAATTTTGGCAGCAGGTTTCAATGCTAACGGTGATGGTTTGTTAATACCTGTTTCTCAAGATATGTTAGGAAGTGCAAATCTATCTGAAGAAATTCAATTTTTACGCAGAGAGATTAATGAATTTAGAGGTGAATTTATCCATGATGCTTCTAGTTGTGAAGTTTGGTTTTCTGATGTTGATGTGCAAGATAAACATCCTCATCAAGATTTGATTTTACAACTTTTTGATATTGGTTGTATTATGTTTGGGGAATTTGTCCAAGCTTCAGGGGCGACTTTTCCTTATTACATTGATTTACGGAAAATAATTTCTAATCCCCAAGTTTTTAATCAGGTGCTTAGTGCTTATGAGGAGATTTTAAAAAATCTAACTTTTGATAGGTTGGCTGGTATTCCTTATGGTTCTTTACCTACTGCAACTGGTTTATCTTTAAGGTTGGATTGTCCGATGATTTTTCCCCGTAAAGAAGTTAAAGCACATGGTACGCGCAGAGTCATTGAAGGTAACTTCCATCCTGGCGAAACGGTTGCAGTGGTTGATGATATTCTGATCAGTGGCAAAAGTGTGATGGAAGGAGCAGAAAAGATTCAATCTGTGGGATTAAAGGTTAATGATATTGTGGTTTTTATTGATCATGAAAAGGGTGTTAAAGATAGATTAAAAGCAAATGGTTATTGTGGTCATTCGGTTTTAACTATTTCGGAAATTGTGACTACTCTACACGAAGTAGGCAGAATAAATGATGAACAATTGTTAGCTTTTAGGGAAAGTTAGTTGGTAAGGAGTCAGGAGTCAGGAGTGATCATATTCCATAAAAGTTGGGGATCTTATTCTCTACTCCCTAGCTATATCCTTATATCTGTGAAAAGAAGAACTTATAGATTATTTTTGGAGATTTTTGGAAAAATCGTAGTGATTGATACATACAATCAAAAAAACGATGGTTAACATTAAAAAAATCTTGTACTGGAAGAAAACATTTTGAGAACAACCTTTTTGTTCTGTGTTTGTCTTCTCATCTCGCGGAAAACCGCATATAGGAGTCTATCTTCTTCAGAAATTTACCTGAGTTTAATAATATCAAATTCCTCTAGTCTAACCTTTTAGACTCATAATTTCTCTCACAAAAATGAGGCAGGTATTAACACAATCCTGTCTTAATGCAACATAAGCTAAACGCAAAGGAGTTTACCATGCAACGACAAATGTGCTGGTTATCTAAGTCTGGTGATGATGGTGAAAAAATCTTACATTTGCAGACTTCTCCTGGTCAACCTTGGCGGCCTTATACGGCGTTTCCTCAATTTTCTGTTCCTGATTATCAAATACCCGGTGGTTCTAAGGGTTGGGCAACTTATCAAAAATTGCTGAAAGTGGGCTGGACATTAGTTCCTAGCGCACGGGCAAATGAGTTTAGCGATAATTTTGCAGAATCAATCGTGCAATATTAATAACTACTAGCTAAACCTTCACCACGGGGATCTGCGGCTCCCTCTAATGTATCATTTTCTGTAACTGCGATCGCATTTGCATTACCCCAAGGTGCAGTTTCTTTGATTTTGTGTCCCCGACGACGTAAGTCTTGCAAGGTTAACGCATCTAAACCCCAAGACTGGACAAGTAACACATCGGGTAGCCACTGGTGATGTATGCGTGGTACGGAAACGGCTGCACCCACATCCATTTTGTATTCCAAAACGTTGAGTATTATTTGCAATACTTGGGTGATGATGGTGCTACCACCGGGAGAACCGACGGCTAAACGCAAGCGGTTGTTTTCGGTGACGATAGTGGGTGTCATACTGGATAGGGGTGTTTTCCGGGGGGCGATGCTGTTAGCTTCGTTACCAACTAACCCAAAGGCGTTTGGTACTCCTGGTGCGGCTGCAAAGTCATCCATTTCATTATTTAACACTATTCCTGTTCCTGGTGTGACTATTCCCGCACCAAAACCTAAGTTAATGGTGAAGGTTAAACTAACGGCGTTTCTGTCTGCGTCAACTACGTTTAAATGACTGGTTTCTGTTTTTTCAGGAATTGTTGTTGTTTTCAATCCTGGTTTTATTTCTGTTGATGGTATCGCCTTTTTCATGTTAATTTGTTGGCGACGTTTTTGGGCGTAATTTTTGCTAATTAGTTCAGAAACGGGGACTTGAACAAAATCAGGATCACCTAAATATTTGGCGCGATCGCTATAAGCAATTTTCATACTTTCTACCATTAAATGGATCGCGTCTGGGTGATTCCATCCTAATGATTTTAAGTCTGTGTCACCAATAATATTTAACATTTGTAATAAATGTACACCACCTGATGATGGAGGTGGCATAGAACAAACTCTTGCTGTTCGGAAGTTGCCACAAACAGGATCGCGCCAAATTGGTTGATATTGCTTTAAATCTTCCAGAGTAATTAAACCGCCATTTTTTGCCATATCATCAGCGATAAGTTTGGCAATTTTTCCAGTGTAAAAACTTTGAGGATTTTCAGAAATTTCTGTTAAAGTTTTTGCTAAATCACTTTGAATTAATCTTTCCCCTGGTTGATAATATTCACCGTTGCGAGTGAAGATTTTACTGGCTGCTGGGTTGTTGAGAATTTTAGGTTTACGGTCTTGAAAACGGGAGAGAGAAAGCCAAGAAACTCTATTACTGATAATAAAACCATTTTTAGCCAGTGCAATTGATGGTTTAACAACTTCTTGCCAAGGTAACTTGCCATAACGACGATGTACTTCATACATACCCGCTACAGTTCCGGGAGTTGCTACTGCTAAATAACCGTTGGTACTTGCACCGGGAATTACTTTACCATCAGCATCTAAATACATATTTTTTGTTGCTTTGATGGGTGCGCGTTCCCGAAAATCTAAAGCTTTAATTTCTCCGGTTTTTTGAGAATGAAATAGTAGGAAACCACCGCCACCAATACCTGCGGAAAATGGTTCAACTACGGAAATTGCAAAGGTTGTCGCTACTGCTGCATCTACCGCATTTCCGCCTTTTTTTAATATTGAAAGTCCAACTTCACTTGCTAAGGGGTTGGCGGATGTCACCATTCCGTTTTTGCTTTTTACAGGTACGTTGATGGTAGCTGATACTGCTTGGGTGGTGAGGATAGCAGTGAGGGAGATGAAGGAGATGATGAGGTTTTTGGTTTTGGTGATGGTGGGCATTTTTAATAAATTCAATTGCGGGCATTTTTAATAAATTCAATTGCTGATATCTATATCTTGTTGAAGTAGTTCTTTTGCATAGTCTGAAAGTGATTGTTGTTGACCTTCCATAGCCCAATAATCAGGACCGGGAAAAGCTCCTTTTCCTACGGGAATATTATGATGTTCACAAATTTTTCTACAAAGTGTACTCAATGAGTAACTTTGTCCATCAAAATCCCATTGAAAATTTTTCTGTGTTGCTTGGAAAGTAGCAAACTTAGCTTTTTCATCAATATCGTTAATATTTAATCCAGGTTTAGGAGACTGTTTCAAGTAGATTCTCGTTCCATCCTTAAGCTTACCATAATCTACAAGTATTTTTATACTCTTTTCCCTTCGTTGTTGGTTAGATGCTTCACGTACTGCTTGATTAGTTTTTTCTCTATTTTTAACTTGATAATCTTGAGCAGAAGGCAAAGGAATTATTTGCTCGATATTTAAGAATATTTCATTATTGATTTCATACAATTTTAGTTCTATGCAGCTAATCTCAATTCCTTGATCGTTTAACCATAATACAGTTGTGGTAATTTCGGAAGAAAAACTAGGAGCTATCAATATAATACGGGGTGTATTACTAATTAAAGCTTCTTCATCATCTCCTAAACCTAAATGATTTCTAATGTTTGAACGTGCGTCATTTGCATCTTTTTTAAGCTTAATTATAAATTCTTCATGAGCATTGACAACAGCTTCAAAATCCATAGTAGAAACCATTGCTGCATATCGAATAGCTTGAAGTTCACTGTGTCCAGCTTCTTCTACTCGTTTCAACTCAATTACTACTAAATTAGCATTTTTATCTAAACCCAGTAAATCAATTCTGCGTTTGCTATCTTCCCAGTTGCCAAATTCTTCTGCAATAATCAATAAGTCTGGATCTATTGATTCAATATTATCTCTAAATAATGGTTGTAAGTGTTGTCTTTCCAAAATTTGACTATTGACAAAATTGCCAGGTTTGAGTTTTTCTAAAGTTTTTTGGTTCGTATCAACTTTGTAAAAAGGCATATTAGCTTATTGTGCATAATTTTTGTTAACATATTATCATATCAGTAACTTTGTAAGCAAGAATAAATTATGACCTTATTTACACAGATAATTATTAAAGGATATCGTCGCTTACATAATATCCACATTAATATGCGACCCTTGACAGTGATGATAGGTGCTAATGGTGTAGGTAAAACTTCTTTGTTAGAAGTTTTTTACCTTTTAGCCGCTTCTGCTAATGGTAAATTAGAAGCTAAAATCTCAGAATTTGGAGGAATTAATGAAATAATAACTCGTGACAGGGCAAAGAGTATCAAGATTGGTTTGTTAAAGCAAGTATTAGATTATGCAAAACTAGACTATAGCCTTGAAATTACTCCTAGAAACTTCGGATATGAAATTTCTTCGGAAATACTTACTCAAATATATGATAATTCTCCAGCACCATTAAGAACTGTTCAACATATTGATTCACAGGGTTTAGAAGTTAAATATTTCAGTCCAGATAATCAAAATTTATTACATCCCAATTTATTGCGTCCAACCTGGGATCATAATCCCTTAGAAACATCTCTTGCTCAAGTTCCTAAAATGTATCAAGCACCCGAAACTCTGCGTAAAGAATTAGCATCATGTACATTTTACGGTGCATTGAATGTTGCCCCTAAAAGTCCCGTGCGTTTACCTCAACAAATGCGTCCTGCAACCTTACCAGGTGCTAACGGTGAAGATTTAGTTTCCTGTCTTTATTATTTACGAGAAACTGAACCAGAACGATTTGAAATTATTGAAGATACCCTTGCTGCTGCTTTTCCAGATTTTGAAAGATTGAGTTTTCCTCCAGTAGCAGCAGGAACTATTACAATGACTTGGAAAGATAAAAATTTTTCTAAGCCTCTTTATATGCACCAACTTTCTGAAGGAACTTTGCGGTTTATTTGGTTAATCACATTGTTGTTAAGTCCTGGTTTAACTGCTGTCACTCTGATCGATGAACCAGAAGTTAGTTTACACCCAGAATTATTAAGATTACTTGCTGATGTGATGCGAGAAGCTTCACAAAAAACTCAGCTAATTGTTGCCACTCATTCCGATAGATTAATTAGATTTTTGAAACCTCAAGAAGTGTTAGTTTGTGATGCAGAAGATGGTTTAACTACTATGACTTGGGGTGATACTTTTAATTTAGAACATTGGTTAGAAGATTATAGTTTAGATGAACTTTGGGCGATGAATTTAATAGGTGGTCGTCCATGAAAATAGCGATTTTAGTTGAGGGTGCAACAGAAACAGCTTTTAAGCCAGTTTTATTATATTTTCTCAAATCACGTTTACAGCAAATGCCCAAACTCAAGTTTATTCCCCATGATGGACGCATTCCTAAAGGAGATAAACTAAGACGAATTGTTGAAAATTTATTGATAGGTAAAGATGCTTTTGATGCGGTAATTGCTTTAACTGATGTTTATACAGGAACTAATGATTTTAAAGATGGGGAAGATGCTAAAGCGAAAATGCGAGAATGGGTAGGGAATAATCCTAATTTTTATCCCCATGTAGCGCAGCATGACTTTGAAGCTTGGTTATTACCTTATTGGTCAACAATTCAGAAATTAGCAAAATCTAATAAGTCAGCACCAACAGGTTTACCGGAAAAGGTAAATCATGGAAATCCACCATCTTATAGAATTAAAGAAATATTTGAAACTGGTAAATGTCAACGTAGTTATAGTAAGATTCGTGATGGGGCGAGAATTTTGAAAGACCAAGATTTGATGGCTTCTGTGAATCAATGTCCTGAATTAAAGGCATTTATTAATACTATTCTTGAATTATGTAAGGGAGATTTAATTCCATGAATCACGAAATTATGGTATTAAGTAAAGAAGACCAAAAGGTTTTTATTGCAGCATTAATTAACCCACCCCCACCCAGTTTAAAACTAAGGAATGCTGCTAAAAGATATAAGAAATATGTACTAAAATCACTGAAACAGTAATTTATCAATTGTTTATCTGTTAGCTACCATACCCGCAAGTAACATTAATTTCCTTGCGGAATTTTGAATTTTACCCTATTCCCTGATATACTACCAACTAAGTTGGAAATATACAGAATTATGCCACAGGACTTATCACCCCTCTGGATATCGCTGAAAACCTCATTTTTAGCGACTTTTATCACCTTCTTTTTCGGTGTTGGTGCTGCTTACTGGATGTTGGGATATCGGGGTAAAGGGAAATCTATAATTGAAGGGATATTCGTTGCACCGCTAATTTTACCGCCTACGGTTGTGGGTTTTTTGCTGCTGCTATTTTTTGGTAAAAATGGTCTTGCTGGTAAATTATTAGAACCTTTTAATGTGACTATTGTATTTACTTGGTATGGTGCGGCGATCGCTGCAATGGTGGTTTCTTTCCCATTAATGTATAAAACTGCGTTGGGTGCTTTTGAACAAATTGATGCTAATTTATTAAGAGTAGCGAGAACTTTAGGCGCTAAGGAATTTACTATATTTTGGCGGGTAAGTTTACCTTTAGCATTTCCTGGTATTTTAGCAGGTGCAACTTTAGCTTTTGCCCGTGCTTTGGGTGAGTTTGGTGCAACTTTGATGTTAGCTGGTAACATTCCTGGACAAACGCAGAATATACCAATGGCGATATATTTTGCTGTGGAAGCTGGGGATATGAATGAAGCTTGGTTTTGGGCAATTATTATTGTTTCAATTTCCTTAACAGGAATTATTTTAACTAACTTCTGGGAAGACCGCAAGCAGAAAATTAGACGCACTAATAAAGCAGAAATTGCAACAATAAAACCAGAAAATCAATCCTTTTCTTTACCTCCTAATTCTTTGACATCTGGTTTATTGATAGATATTGAAAAAAACCTCTCAAGTTTTCATCTGAAAATTGCCTTTAATACGGATAACCAACCTTTAGGTTTATTAGGAAGTTCTGGCGCAGGTAAAAGTATGATTCTCCGGTGTTTAGCTGGAATAGAAACACCAAATAAAGGCAGAATCGTATTAAATAATAGAGTTTTATTTGATTCAGAAAAAGGAATTAATGTTCCTGTTCGTCAGCGCAAAATCGGTTTTTTATTTCAAAATTATGCCTTATTTCCTCATCTCACAGTAGCACAAAATATCGCCTTTGGTTTACCTACAGAATTATCAAATGGGAATCTTAAAGTAGAGGTAGAAAAGCAATTAATAGCCATGCACTTAGAGGGTTTAGGTAATCGTTATCCTCACCAACTTTCAGGAGGACAACAACAACGGGTAGCTTTAGCGAGAGCGTTAGCAAGTCAACCAGAAGCTTTACTTTTAGATGAGCCATTTTCTGCCCTGGATACACATTTACGAAGTCAGTTAGAACAACAAATGACAGAAACTTTAGCTGATTATTCTGGTGTGACTTTATTTGTTACTCATAACATGGAAGAAGCCTATAGGTTGTGTCCTAATTTGTTAGTTTTAGAAGACGGAAAAGAAGCACATCATGGTTCTAAATATGAAATTTTCCAACATCCTGCTACTATGAATGTGGCAAAAATTACAGGATGTAAAAATTTTTCTCGCGCTGTTGTTTTGTCATCCCAAAAAGTAGAAGCAATTGATTGGGGTTGTACTTTAGAAGTTGTAGAATCTATTCCTGAAAATTTATCTCATGTTGGGATTCGCGCCCATCAAATTGTGTTTAAAAATGATGCAAATCTGGAAAATACTTTTCCTTGTTGGTTGGTGAGAACTAGCGAAACTCCTCACCGCATGACTTTATTTTTAAAGTTGCATTCTCCAGCGGAAAATGTTCATGATTATCATCTACAAGCAGAAGTTTATAAGGAAAAATGGGTGACAATTAAAGACAAACCTTTTCCTTGGTATGTACATTTAGATCCTGTAAGGTTAATGTTGATGGAGTAGGTTAATTTTCAGATACCCAACTTCTTGGAGAAGTCGGGTATCTTTGGGGGATCTTTGGTAGAAGTAAATATTTCTCACATCTTCCCATTTCTATTTACTGTCACCTGTCACCTGTCACCTATTCCCTATTTCAACAACAAATAAAATAATTGTCCATTGCTGACTGTCACACCAGCGCGATCGCCAGCAATATCTCCTGTTCCCAAGTAATAATCTACTCTACCTGGTCCTTTAATTGCACCACCTGTATCTTGATCTAATACAAAACGGCTAACTGTCCGATTTTCCAATTCTCCGTTATTTTTAACAAAAGGAAAAGGTGCGCGAATTAAAGCTAAAGCACCAGGAGGCATTAAAGATTTATCGGTAGCTATAGAACGTTCTGGAGTCAGAGGTACACCAACAGAACCATGTGCCGATCTCCCATAGGTTTCTCTGAAAAAGACAAAGCTATTATTTCTGGGTAAATAAACATTTAAATCTTGGGGATTTTTTTGGAAATACTCAAAAATTGTGGGCATGGTTACGCCATTTTCAGGTAATTTTCCAGCCTCTACTAATGTCCGCCCCAAACTTTTATAATTATGGGCTGTATTCCCAGCATATCCTATACTTGTTTCTGTTCCATCTGTTAATTTTAACCGTGCAGAACCTTGAATTTGAATAATATAAGGTTCAAATCTATCTCTAAACCAAAATAATTCTAAACCTTTTAATTTACTTTGAGAACCTTGTAAACCATCTGCACCTTCTAATTCTAATCGAGTGGGATGAGGTCTAGTCCAAGATTTTAAATCAGGTGGTAAGCGGTAAACAGGATATTTAAATTCTTTGGTTGGTTTTCGACTAGCTAAATATAATGGTTCATAATAGGCAGTAAATAATACAGTACCTTGACTATCTCTGCCTATAGATTGATAATAAACAAACTCTTTTTCAATAGCTGTTTGTAATTCTTGAGGCGAATTAGTTGATAATACTAATTGTCTGAATCTTTGCAAACTACGATAAACACGATCTCTGGTAATTCCAGAAATTTTATATCTTTGATAAGTAGCCGCAGCCCGCCGAGTTCTTAAATATTTTAAACTCTGATCAATAGATTTTATTAATGCTTTTTTATCCGCTATTTCTTCTTGTTCACCATCATAAATCCTTGCATCTAAACAAGAATCATCATTTTCACAACAACCAACCGGTAATCTTTGTACAAGTACAGGTAAATTTTTAGTATTTTCAGTTTTTAAAGCTGTTGGTTTCAACTCTGTGGGTAAATTCCACTTAGTTACTTGACATTCGGGAGGAATTGTGTCTCGATTTTTAATCGCTGGCATTTCCAAGAAAAAAATCGTGAAAAAAAACGGTAAGCTAAAAGTTGTATTAAATATCTTTTTCATGGAATTAATTTATTCTCTTTTATTCTGATTGGAAAATTTTGACAATTATTCTGACTCCTGTACGGGCGAAGTAGGGGCGAAGTAGGGGCGAAGCATTCGGAAAATAGCCTGGTCATAAAATTGATAATTTGTTGCCCGAATGCTTCGCCCTTACAGGAAAATAGCCTTTTCATAAAATTGATAATTGGTCGCCCGAATGCTTCGCCCCTAGAACTCCTGACTCCTGAAATTTACTCATTCATATTATGGTAAGTAGCAACAGCGGAAGGAGAAATGCGATTCAAATAACGGAAAATCCAATATTTGAAAATTGTATCTAAAATCACGGGAAATGTCGCAATGAATAAGAAAATAAAATCCCTATTTGCTGGTAAACCCCAGTGTCGTGATAAACCTTCCAGAATTACTTCCCAACCGTGGGGAGAGTGGAAGCCGACAAAGACATCAGTAAATAATATAATAATAAATGCTTTGGCGCTATCACTCAAGCCATATACTACATGATCAAAGAAATCTTTGAGAACTGAAATAGAAGATTGGCTGATCAGCAACAACCAGACAAAAGCAACTACAGAAAAAACATCTGCAAACACATTTTTAATCGCATTAGCACTTTCGCGCCGAAATTCCTCTGCTACCTCCTGTGCTTTTTCTTGCATTTTAATTTCTAGCACTTCCGATGATAGCGGTGGTGCATTACTAATCAAATTTTCAAACTTGATTCTTTCTTCAAATCTTTGCAGTTCTATTAGTGCTTCTTCTTCCATTTCTTCATTGATAAAAATCTGTTCTGTTTCTGAACCTCTAAAACGATCAACTACAGGACCTACTACCACAGCCTTAGCTATTTGATGGGTGAGAAGTGGCACAATAATTAATAGTAAAATAAATCTCACAGAGATAATTGTGATTTTTTGCGTCTGCCGAAAATTCTGCACTACTTCTTGTTCCGAACTGGGATCTAATTCCGCTTGCAAACGAGTAATAGTTGTTAGAATTGAACGCGGTAAAACTCCTGTAGAATCAGCTTTTCTTTTGGGTTTATTATTGTTGTTTTTAATTACAGGTTTTGGTGTGATTGGTTGATTACTTACTTTATTTTCTGCTACAATTATAGATGGATTTACTAAATTTTCTGAATTGTTTTCTAGAACATCATTTACAGCGTCATTTGTATATTTACCAATGACTTGATCAATGAATTCTAACTTTTTTAAAACTAAAGCCGCATTGGAATATTCTATACCTGCTTTGGCTGCTGCTTTTTGCTTAGATTCATTGGAAAACCAACGACTGGCTTTAAACTCTGTCAGCCGCATCCGTACATTTTTTAATAATTTTTGTAAATCTGCTTGAAAATAATCCATGACACTACTACTGTACATAGCAGCATCACTGCTAATTTTATTACCATTAAAATGATGATCTTCTATTTCTTTAATTTTTAAAGCTGATTTATAAGCTTCCTCTAAAGAGCGTTCTGGTGTCAGTAAATACCATCTGTAAGCAGCCAGGAAAAAAGAGTATATTTTTTCACTAAACACAGGGTTTTTCATCCTCAATGCTCATTTAACACTGTTTGGTGATTCCTAAATTTAAGTTAACGCAGAAGTTATAATCAGGAGTAGATTAGTGGTTTCAAATTCTTTTTGGATTGTTGGTACTAGCCGCAGCGGAAAAACTACTCGTTTAGCCCAACAGTTTTGTGATTGGGTGCAACAAAATGACAATCAAGATATAGAATCATTTTATCCGAAAAATCAAAATCGGAAAAAAGCTAAAAGTGCAATTAAAACCGCAAATCTTTTGCAAACAGAACCCGGTGCTTTAGTTTTAGCATCTAATGATGATAATCGCCGATTATTAACTGATAAAATTGTCACTTTAACTTCAGGAAAATACCCTATTCGAGCAAAAACAACCTTGGGTTTTATTCAAGATGAAGTGATTTTATTTTGGCCGTTATTGGTAGAATCTTTACAAATAAAAGCACAATTTCCGGTAAGATTGCGCCCAGAAACAGAGCAAGAATTAGCAACAAAGCGTTGGAATTATCAATTAGATGCTGAAACTTTGCGACGTGCAGGAGTGAATGAATATCGCTTAGTGAGGCGGATATTAGACTTATGGCAACTAGCAGCTTATAGTGGTACAGCTTGTGAAGATATTGCTAAAGTTTTACAAACAGGTTTACAAGAAAATACTAATAATCTAGAACCAGAATTTTTCACATCTTTGCTGTTAGATTGGCGGAATTGGTGTTTAAAAAGAGGATTATTAACTTATGGTTTAATTACCGAACTTTATCACCAACATTTATTAACTAATAGCGATTATCAACAACATTTAAAAAAACGTTATCAGATGATAATAGCTGATGATGTAGATGATTATCCAGCCATAGCTTATCACTTATTTGAGTTTTTATTAGATGCGGGTGCGGTGGGAGCATTTAGTTATAATTTTAATGGGGGAGTGCGTTGGGGTTTAGGTGCTGATCCTGAATATTTAAACAGGTTAGCAAAGCGTTGTCGGGTAGAAAAGTTAGTGAGTTTTCCTGAAGCTAATTTAGCTGAAACCTTGGTTCAACCGATGATAGAATTAGTCACTGAACCGATGACAATTTTAAGTTTACCAAAGTCGGTAAAATGTATTCAAACTGCTTCTCGCGCTCAACTTTTGCGACAAATAACAGATGTGATAATTAATGGAATTAAAACGGGAAAAGTAGAACCGGAAGAAATAGCAATTATCGCTCCTGGGTTAGATGCGATCGCTCGTTATAGTCTCATGGAAATATTAACCAAGCAAAATATTCAGGTAGAAGCTCTCAATGAACAACGTCCTTTAATTAGTTCACCCGCTGTCAGAGCATTACTCACCTTAATTACTTTAGTTTATCCCAATTTAGGAAGATTAGTAGATCGGGATGAAGTGGCAGAAATGTTAGTTGTTTTCAGTCACAGTCACACCAATGATGGGAAAGATGGAGAAAAAAAAGAATTTCCACAACCAAAAATTGATCCAGTGCGTGCTGGTTTAATAGCAGATCATTGTTTTGTACCCCATCCAGAAAATCCCCATTTATTAAATATTAAAACCTTTGAACGTTGGGATAGAATCGGCTATACTGCAACCACAGCTTATAATGAAATATTGGGATGGATTGAAAAACAGAAAACAGAAGTTAAAGAAAATGTAATTTACACACCAGTTAATCTTTTATATCAAGCAATGCAAGACTTTTTGTGTAAAGATAATTATACACCATTTCCAACATTAGCAGCATTACGAGAATTATTAGAAACTGCTCAACATTATTGGGAAATAGACACCAGGTTAAAACAAACAATTACCAACTCAATAATACAAAATAATACCATTGCCGAGTTTATTCAACTATTGCGACGTGGTACAATTACTGCTAATCCCTACCCCATTCGTCCTATAGGAAAAGCAAAAAAAGCCATTACCTTAGCTACCATTTTCCAATATCGTGCTAGTCATAGAGATCACAAATGGCATTTTTGGCTAGATGCGGGTTCACCTCTTTGGGCTAAAGGTGGTGCAGCTACTTTATTTGGTGCTACTTTATTTTTACAAGATAGGTTAGGAAAACCTTGGACAGCAGCAGATGAACAAGCAGCAGAAACGCAAAGATTACGTCGCATTATTGCAGATTTACTAGCGCGTGTTTCCCAAAGAGTTTATTTATGTCACAGTGATTTAGCTGTCAATGGACAAGAACAAATGGGTCCATTATTACCTTTAGTTCATGCTTGTGATGTAATAGAAAATGAACGCAGATGAAATTAGATGAATGAATGGATTTGATGATTTTGTGTAACTTCGCAACAAGTTGGTTTTAGAGGTTTAATCATAATTATTATCTATATTTCCAGCAATCACCAAAATCCTTACAATATAAAGGTAAAGCCATCATACATAAAATACATCAAAAACAATGGGATTATTCGGATTTGGTAAAAAAGTGGCAATGCCCACACCTACACAAGCACTGCCAGGACGCACAGAAAAAATGCCCGTACCTGCAACACACTTTGTCAACAAAAACCCCTTAAAACCTCCGTTTCCTGAAGGTATGGAAACTGCGATGTTTGGTTTAGGGTGTTTTTGGGGTGCAGAACGCAAGTTTTGGCAACAAAACGGAGTTTACAGCACTGCGGTTGGTTATGCTGCTGGTTACACACCCAACCCCACCTATAGGGAAGTTTGCACTGGTATGACCGGTCACAATGAAGTGGTGTTTGTGGTGTTTGATCCCAAAGTTATTAGTTATTCCCAACTGTTAAAAGTCTTTTGGGAAAGTCATGATCCCACCCAAGGGATGCGTCAAGGTAATGATGTCGGTACTCAATACCGTTCTGGTATTTATGTTTATTCCCCAGAACAAAAACAACTAGCGGAAGCTTCCAAGGATGCTTATGAACAAGCGTTAGTAAAAGCAGGTTATGGCAAAATTACCACAGAAATTTTAGATGCACCTGAGTTTTATTATGCTGAAGATTACCATCAGCAGTATTTAGCTAAAAATCCCGGTGGTTATTGTGGTTTAGGTGGTACTAATGTTGCTTGTCCTGTGGGTGTGTTTGAAACTTCAGTGAGTTAGAAGCTTAGGTGACAGGTGACAGGTGACAGGTGACAGTAAGAAGGCAAGAGGCAAGAAGCAAAAGGCAAGAAGCAAAAGGCAAGAGAAAGAAGAATGAAAGAATCAAGAACTAATTTTTCTTCTCCTGCTTCTCCTGCTTGCCCTGTTCCCTGCTTCCTGCTCCCTGCCCCCTCTCGTTCCCATACAGAGTATGGGAATGAATTTTTAAAGGCTCCTTGGGGAGGTGTAGATACAGTATTTTCCTCCGTAAACTTCACTTTGGGATTTGGACTAGAACACCTGACATTAACTGGTACTGCTAATATTAATGGTACAGGGAATGGCAATAACAATGTGAAGCTATAGAAAGACCTGAAGACAATGATGAGCAAAAAAGATACTATTCGGGAAAGAAGAAATATCACTCATTTAAAAATCAAGTTGTCACCATGCCAAAAGGAGGAGATATAGTAGATGTGACGGTAGGAATGCCAGGACGGACTAGCGATATTTCTTTGTTTAGAGGTTAACAAGAAAAATTTGATTCTGGACAGAGATTTCAAGGAGATAAAGCTTATATAGGTGGAGATAATATGACTACACCTAAGAAAAAGCCCAAAAATAAAGAATTAACGGATGAACAAAAAGAAGCAAATAAAAAGCTGTCTAGTAAACGAATTTTTGTAGAGCATATCATCAGAATTATTAAAATATTTCGCATAGCATCATCAAGATTTCGTCTTCATAAAGATACTTATGAAAAAGTAATATTGACGATTTGTGGATTGGTGAGGTTACGAATTGATTCTCTAGTTTTACCAAATTTATGATATGTGTTAAAAGTATGCAGATGATGAAATAACCATCGGCATTTTTTCCGGGCTATACTAACAGTAACTATCTCTAGCCCTGATGATTACGTCAAGTCTGGCTGAAATGAGAACATCCTCAAAGCCCGACACAGACTGCCTTTTTAATTTTCGGACAGGTCTAATGATGATCTGTTAGAGGTGACAGATAATTTGCTCAATGATTTAGATGCAGGTACTCGTAACATCACTTCGGCTTCGCTCAGTACAAGTGCTGACAGGGCAATAACCGAACTCCCAGATAATGTTCGTGGTATTGATACAACAAAACTGGCAGCAATGGCGATCACCTTTGAAGTTTTAAGGGGTTGAAAAACGTAATCCCTAGAATCCCCGATTTTTATTGTATAAATTGGGTGAGTGAAGCTGATTTTAGTAGACCAAACTAAAGTATTAATTGTTAGTGATGGAGGAGCATGAGACACAAAAAAGTATTACTCAGGTAAAAAGAAAACTCATACTAGAACACCGATTCATTAATCGTAAGGGCGTATAGCATTCGGACAGAATATGAACTGGTTTCAGCAATAGGTTATCACCCGAATGCTTCACCCCTACAAGGTAAAATCAAATTACTTAGTATTACTGAATCGACGCTCTAGAAAAAACCAGCTAATTGTCCTACCAAATGGTAAAGATATTGTAAGTAAGTCGGCATGAAAAAAACAAGTTATGTAACAAAATGTAAAATGCCTAAAAACCTCATCCCTCCTGCCTTCTGCCTTCTGCCTCCTGCCTTGCCACAACGATAAATTTCAACGCCTACCTACTTAACCAATTACCCATTATCAATTATCAATTACCAATTATCAATTATCCTGTTCTTCCCGCTAAATTAGCAACCACCGCTGCTAATTCTCCAGGATTCACTGGTTTAGGAATATGTAATTGAAAACCTGCTAATAAAGCTTGGGTCCGGTCTTCTGATCTAGCATAAGCTGTTAATGCCACTGCGGGAATTTTCCCTCCTTCATTACTAGGAAGACTTCTGACTTTACGAATTAATGTATAGCCATCTTCTTCTGGCATTCCAATGTCACTAATTAATATATCTGGATGGAATTGTGATAAAGCTGTCATTGCTTCTTGAGTAGAGGCAACAGCAGTCACTTGAGCGCCATATTGTCCTAAAATTGTAGTTAGTAAATTCCTTGTATCTGCTTCATCATCCACTACCAAAACTCGCACATTTTCCAAGATTGATAATTGGTAATTCACAGATTCGCTATTTGTGAGAAATGGTTGTGATTTGGGTGTATCATCTTCATTAATCACGGCTTTCATTGGTAAATTGACAATGAAAGTTGCACCTTGTTCTAGTCCTGGACTGGTAGCGAAAACTTTACCTCCGTGCAGTTCTACTAAATGCCGGACTATAGCTAATCCTAATCCTAATCCACCATGCGATCGCGTAGTTGAACTATCAGCTTGACAAAAACGCTCAAATACATGAGGTAGAAATTCGGTAGCAATTCCCGCACCATTATCACTGACTTGAATCTGCACACGGGACTTAATGCGCTGTATTTTTACCTCCACTTTTCCCCCCTTGGGTGTAAATTTTACAGCATTGGAAAGCAAATTCCAAACTATTTGTTGCAAGCGGTTAGCATCACCTATCACTACTCCCACTGCTGGATCAAATTCCGACTCAATGCAAATATGTTTAGCATCCGCAGCAGGACGCACTGTGTCTATTGCTGCTTCTATTACTGGTACGATTTCCACTGAGGACATATTTAAACGCAGTTTACCACGAATAATCCGAGAAACATCTAATACATCTTCAATTAACTGAGATAAAGACCGACTATTGCGATCAATTGTTTCCAATGCTCTAGCAGTGGTAGCTTCATCAAATTTACGCCTTCTGAGCAACTGTGTCCATCCTAACATGGCATTGAGGGGGGTGCGGAGTTCGTGGGATAGTGTGGCTAAAAATTCATCTTTGATGCGGTTAGCTGCTTCTGCTTCAGTTCTTGCTGCTTTTTCTCGCGCTAGTATTTGTTCTCGTTCTTGTTCTGCTTGCTTGCGTTCTGTAATATCAATCATAAACCCATGTATCTGTTTTGGTCCATCTTTACTCCGCACCACATTCACAATGTCATATAACCAAACCACTCTGCCATCTGCGGCTAACATTCTATATTCAAATTCGTAATTTTCCTCGGTTTGTGAATTCATCAGGCAATACTTAACTGCCCACTCTTTGTCTTCAGGATGGATATGTTCTTCCCAAAAATTATCACTGTAACAATCAGTTAATGAATAACCGAGTATTTCTTCTGTTTGCAGACCAATGTATGTAAAATTTCCAGTTTTAGGATCTGCTTCCCAAGGAATGACGCGCACTTTTTCTGTTAATTTGCGGAATTTTTCTTCGCTTTGTTTGAGAGCATTTTCAGCTTGCTTTTGTTCTGTAATATCTCTAATGAGGGCAACAAATCCTTCTACTTTTCCTTGCTGATTGAATTGGGGAATATAAGTAACGCTGGTATCATGAATTGTACCATTTTGATGCAAGAGTTTCGTTTCATAAGTGACTTGATTTCCAGATAATACTGTTTTTACATAAGGAACAATTTTTTTATAAACTGACTCTCCTAAGATTTCTTTTATGTGTTTTCCATAAATTTCAGCAATAGGTATACCAAACCATTCTTCATATCTTTTATTATTAAAACGATAACGCTGTTGAGCATCTACATAGGAAATCTGTACTGGTAAAGAATCGGTAATCAAGCGCAGTTGTTCTTCCTGTTTTCTCAGGGAATCTTCTGCTTTTTTGCGCTCGCTCACATCAACAACAAAACCAATTACTTGATCTGAATTATCTTCTAATAAAGCTAAACCAAGTAAAACATTAACCAGACTACCATCTTTGCGGATATATTGTTTTTCAAAAGGTTGACAAACTCCTTGGTCTCTCAGTTCCACTATTGAGCGATCGCTTTTTTCCAGATATTCTGGAGGTGTCATTTTTCGGCAGTTTATTCTTCCTGCTAGTAGTTCTTCTCGTGTATAACCTACCATGTTTAAAAAGGCATCATTCGCTTCTAAAATACCGCCTTGCATATCGGTTATAATCACTCCAATGATGTTGGCATCTTTTAACCTGCGAAATCTCGCTTCACTTGCTGCTAGGTGTTTAAAACTTATTTCTAATTTCTGCTTAGAAGTACGTAATTCTGAGTTTAGCCAACTGATAAACATTGTCACCAGCGTAAACAATCCTAACTTAATGATACTGTCTGGACTGTCAACAGAAAATGAAAATTGGGGATTGATAAAAAAGTATTTAACAAGTAGAGCCGACAAAACAGTAGCTAATAACCCAGACTTAATGCCACCATACCAGGTACTCACTGCTATAGCCGCAAAAAATATCAGAAAGATAGAGCGATCTAAAAATGGCTCTAACAGGAATGTTAATACCAAGGCGATACCAACACATAAAATGGACACAAAATAGTTTGATAGAAGAGAAATTTTTCCTTTCAATTTAGCATCTCCTCTGGTGCTGCAAGCTACTTGCAGTCATGAAATTTGTAAGCGACAGGAATATAGATCCAGACCTATTATGCAACAGGACAATACAAAGCTTACATTTCTGGAATAGGAATCTACCTAAAGTAGTAAAAATCAATGCAAACAAACCTTTTCTAGTATAGTATACTTTCTCTGATTTAAATTATATTGTTAGCGGTGCTGATAGCAACAGAAATTATTGATTTAGGACTTACGTAAGATGTGACTGAAAACCTTATTCTTGCGTAGGGGTAATTCATGAATTACCCCTACTTTCGTTCCCTTTTGCGTAAGTCCCGTTATTAAATTTTGCTCCTAGACGGATACGAAATGATTGATTTTGTTCTTCGTTAAACTTAGCTACAGCTTGTTGCATATCTAAAGCCATATTTGCTATGGACATAGGATGATCACTGCGATGATTAGGTAATCCAGCAACTGTCATGTAAGCATCACCAATAGTTTTGATTTTTTTGACTCCATGCAGTTCGTCTAATTCATCAAATAAGCAGAATATTTCGTTAATAAATAAATGCTATTTTCTACATACAAATATAAAGGATGCTTAATTAAATTTAAATTTATTCAGCAAGCCCTACTTAAAGAAAAAATTGTTCCTATCCAACTCTTGAAACTGTCACCGTGGCGTAGCACCTGTCACCTGTCACTGGTCATTCACAGATAACTTTTTCAGCAAACCCTATTTGCAAGTCCGATATTTCGGAAGTTAACAGCGCCTCTAGTTGGTTTATACCAAAATTTCTTTTGGGAATCATGCACTTTTTGGGTTATGAGTAATTAAAGATGAATGAGTTGGGAGAAAACCTAACATGGGTCGCAACCCCACTTTAACTTTTGATCGTGGTACGTTAATTTTACATCCTCCTCCACGCTGCAAAGCTTGGATAGATTTTGCTACCTGGGATGATAGAATTGAAAAATTCCGCATTCCCGCGATTAGATACCGTTGTTTAGTCGAAGCTCTGCAAGCAGAAGATACTTTTTTTATTGATGAGGCTAAGGAATTTTCTCCTTTGGAGTTAGTCGCTAGTTTAGAAATGACTCCCTATCCCCACCAAAATGAGGCTTTAGCGGCTTGGAAGTTGGCAGGTAGACAGGGTGTGGTGGTGCTACCCACGGCAGCGGGTAAGACTTATTTGGCACAAATGGCCATGGAAGCAACACCCCGCACTACTTTAATTGTTGTTCCAACTTTGGATTTAATGCACCAGTGGTATGCACACCTAAAAGCGGCTTTTCCTGATATGGAGTTAGGTTTGTTGGGTGGTGGTTCACGGGATAGAACACCGATTTTAGTGGCAACTTATGATAGTGCGGCTATTCATGCGGAAAGTTTGGGTAATAAATATGCGCTGATTATTTTTGATGAATGTCATCATTTACCTACAGATTTTAATCGAGTGATTGCGGAATATGCGATCGCACCTTATCGTTTAGGACTTTCTGCTACACCAGAACGCACCGATGGCAAACACGCTGATTTAAATATTCTCATCGGTAGAGAAGTTTATCGGCAGCGTGCTGAAGATTTGGCAGGTAAGGCTTTAGCAGAACATCAAGTTATACAGATAAAAGTCAAATTATCTCAACTTGAAAGAGAAAGATATAATCAGTTAATTCAAACTCGGAATGATTTTTTAAAGCAATCTCGCATTTCTTTGGGCAGTTTGCAAGGTTGGCAAACTTTTGTCCAAATGAGTGCGCGATCGCAAAATGGACGCAGAGCAATGTTAGCACATCGTCAAGCTAAAGAAATCGCTCTGGGGACTGATGGGAAGTTAAGAATTCTTGCTGATTTATTAGCTGAACATTACCCCTCTAGAGTGTTGATTTTTACGGCTGATAATGCTACGGTTTACCGTATTTCGGGTGAGTTGTTAATTCCTGCTATTACTCATCAAACTCCTGTGAAAGAACGGCATGAAATTTTAACTAAGTTTAAGGAGGGTATTTATAATACTTTGGTGGCTTCTCATGTTTTAAATGAGGGTGTTGATGTTCCTTCTGCTTCTATAGCAATTATTCTTTCTGGGACTGGTTCTGCAAGGGAATATATCCAGCGTTTGGGTCGGGTTTTACGTAAGGGAAATATGGAAAATAAACAGGCGATTTTATATGAAGTTGTGGCGGAAGATACGAGTGAGGAGGGTACTTCGGCTAGAAGACGAGGTTTAAGAGGGAATGAACCGCAAAGTACGCAAAGTACGCAAAGTCAGGAGGAGAAGAAAGAGGATAAGAAGAAGGATAGAAGGGGTAATTTAAGGGTTGTTTATGGGGGTGGTAAGGAAAGAGAAAATCAAAGGGATTTGCGGGCGGCTGAACAGTTGGAAATTAATTATTCTCTTAATAAGAAAAATGTTGACAACGGAGTTATTGATTCATCGTCAAAATGGGGAGGAAATTATCCCGAAGAGACTGAAACTTGATGATAAACATTTGGGTTTAGCTAGTGATTTAATTCAGTTTTTTCAGGATGCTGTGAGGAAGTCTCAAGGGGTTCTTGAACGTCAATTGGCTGATTTTGAAGGTGATACTACTGATTATCGAATGAAGCGCGGTTTGGCTTATATTCTGAAAAGTAGTTTCTGCACTTTTGAGGTTGTGAGTCCTCTTGAACCTGCTATGTTAAGAGAACGGGTGTTTTCTCTGGCTGCAAAATCTGTTTCTAGTCGGGAAAATACAGAGGTAATTTTAACTAAAATTTCTGATGATTTAAGTCGGGAATTACAACGGGAAGTTTTACCTGTTCATGTTCATGAAGGTCTTTATGCTGATTTATCGGAAAATAAAATTTTAACCTCTTTTGATGCTCCTAAACCTGAAGATTTATTACATCGTTATAATTTGTCTCAGGTACAAGGTGTGTTTTATAAAGCTACTCATTTGGTGTTAAATGCTCATCGCAATGTACCAGGAGAATATAAGTTATTGTTCCGTTATTTGAAGTTGTTTCAGTTAATGGCTTATATTGAAGGTGATGCGGATCATGGTTTTACTATTAGTATTGATGGTCCGACAAGTTTGTTTAGTCCTAGTACCCGTTATGGTTTGGCGATCGCTAAATTAATTCCTGCTTTACTTCATGTGACAAAATGGAGTTTATCCGCAACTTTACAAACACGAGATTTTTATACTAATGAATGGAAAACTGGCAGGTTTACACTCAATTCTGAATGTGGTTTAGTCTCTCACTATCCTCAAGGTAAGCCTTATGATAGTATGTTAGAACAATCTTTTGCTGATAAATGGGATAATTTAAAAAGTGGTTGGATTTTAGAACGGGAAGTTGATTTAATTCCTATTCCTGGAAGTGTGATGATTCCCGATTTTCGGCTGGTACATCCTGATGGTAGAACTTTTTTATTAGAAATTGTCGGTTATTGGCGACCAGAATATTTACAAAAAAAATTTTCTCAAGTACGCCGTGCTAATTGTGATAATTTAATATTAGCTATTTCGGAAAGATTGAATTTAGAAAAAGCAGGTGTAAAATTAGATAATGTCCCTGCTAGAATTGTTTGGTTTAAAGAAAAATTATTACCCAAAGCAGTTTTAGCGGTAATGGGTGATGGGTAATTGGTAATTGGTAATTGGTAATTGGTAATTAGTAATAACACCCAGATCCCCGACTTCTGCGTTCAAGTCACAATTTATTGACAGGATAATAAAAGGAAATTGGGGATCTGATGACTCTTAATTATTACTGCTCAAATTCTCATTAATTAACTGTTGAAATTCCTCTAAAGAATTGATGCTAATGCTGGGTAAAAGTAAGGTTTCTAATACAGACATATCATCAATTTGATTGATAGATTTGACGAGGTCATCTGGTAAAATATCAAAACGATTTTGCAGAATTTTGATAATATCTTGTTTGCGTGTTTCTTTTGCTCCTATTTGCTGACCAATTTGTTGCCCAATTTGTTGACCAATTTGTTGACCAATTTGTTGACCTCTTTCTAGTGCCATTTCTTCTATTGTGCTTAAAAAAGGCATATTGCGCTCCTTTTCGTATTGATTAAGTTTATTTTTAAATTCCAGTTCTAGTTGTGTTGGTAAAGTCATCATTTTATCAAGAAACTTACCTAAATTAATGATATCAAATTTAGTTAAGCCCCTTTCATACAAACTTCTGACTAAATTCCATTTCCATTGTTCTCTTTGGGTTAAATTGCTAGTAGTAGCTTTGGTTTTTAAATGCGCCATGACTACTGTAGCAAAAACATTATCACTAGCTTCTAATTGCTCCCACTGATAATCTAAGAGTTTCACGTTACTGAAAGTCATTTTAACTTGGCTTTCTCCCATGCCGTATTCATAAGAATTGGGTCGCCAAGTTTTACTCTCATCTCCTAGTATAGCTAAACTGATGACGGGTTTATGATATAAATCAAAGGCGCGATAGTTATAGATAAACATTCGCTGGGAAAATTCTTTATCATATTGGCTTTGTACCTCAATATGAATCAAAATCCAAACTTCTTGGTTATCTAGTAACCAAACCTTATACAATTTATCAGCATAGCGTTTTTCTGTTTGGGAAGATGCTGTAATTTGCTCTAATTCTTTATCGAGGGAAATCGGGGTTTTTTGCCAATTAATTTGTTGATGAAGATGGGGGTAAAAGAAAGATACAAAAGATTCAAAGTATTCTGATATTGCTTCTTTCCATGTTTCGTCATAATTAGCGGTAGTTTCATTCATTCAAGCACCTGGGAAAAATCTATTACTTACTAAGTATTTACTAAATATTAGGATCTATACCATGAGAACGTAATATTTCTTCTAAACGTTGCGATCGCAATCTTTCAGATTCAGCTTTTTTCCTTTCAAATTCTGCCCGTTCCCTTTCCTGTTGCAGTAGTTCTTCTGCTGTTAAATATCTCTTTCGTTGTTCATCATACCAATATAACCATTCTCTGGTAATTCCTTGATATTTTCCTTCTTCTCTACCTATTCCTAAATTCAATTCTGATAACCATACTGCTTCACCTGGCAATAATTGATATTTGCCATTTTCTAATTTATAAACCTCTAACTTTTGTTTCCTTTTTCTTAATGGGTTATAAATCACATAATATAAAATTCCTAATTCTGCATATTCTTGTTTCTTTTGGGTATATTCTCCCCTTCTAGTTTGAGATACTACTTCTAACACCATGATTGGTAGTTTTTGTTCTTCCCATAACACATAGGATAAACGTAAATCTGAGTCAATAATTCTCGGTACACCAATACTCAGAAATCCATCTGGTACTATTGCTGGTTTATCTGGATCATAATATATTCCCATATCTACGCCAAAAAACCAATCCATTCTTTCTGACCAAATTAAGGCGAGTATGGTTTTTAGTAACCCTGGTATTAAGTCTTGTAATTCGTTATCGACTGGTGTATCGTCTGAATCTGGTAAGTCTTCAGCAGAGGGTAAACATTGCCGAGTATCATATTTTAATAACATATCTTCTCAAACCAATCAATGTTTCTTTTTTACAATATAACATATATAATACATCAAGAATCATTGAATGCAGATAAACACAGATAAAGATGAATAATTAATTCAATGTCCAAAATATAAAATTTTCCTTAATTTTAAATTATATGTAATTAGCATTACAAATCTATCTGGGGCATGATTTATAATTATCCCCAGTTAGAATATTTTTATGAAAAAACTCAAAATCATGAAAACTAAAATTTCTGTCATTTTAACAATTGTAGCGGCTGTTTTTGGTGTGAATAGTGCCGTTTATGCACAATCAACTGAGCAAGTTAATCAAGGAAATTTTACTTTAAAAAGTGATTCTTTAGTTGATGTTAATGATCGTCGTGCAGAAAATGATTTTAGCAGATTTTTTAATCAACAAAATAATCAAGGTACGGAAAATAATACTTCTGAAGAATTGCCCTTGAGTGAATCAATCACAATTCCTGCTACTCTTATTTTTCTGCAACCAGCAAATCAAAATTTGAATGAAAATGATGGTCTGCAACTACAGTTAGATTTAAGTGATAACCAATAGGAATAATTGGTAATGGGTAATGGGTAAAAACTGTCACCTGTCACCTGTCACCTAATTTCTGACTCCCAAAAGATAATTTGGCAACATTTTGCAGTAAAATTAATACTTTGGAGAGAAGAGGTTTTTTTAATGACTCGTGTCATCATTGTGCGTCATGGTCAAAGTACATATAACATTGAAAGACGTATCCAAGGACGTACTGATGCGTCAACTTTAACGGAAAAAGGTCAAGACGATGCTAGGAAAACGGGTAAAGCTCTGAGTAATATAGCATTTAAGGCTATTTACACCAGTCCCCTGAACCGCGCTAAAACAACAGCAGAAATTATTTGCAGTGAGTTAGTGGAAAAGTTTGGGGAAATACAAGTTTCCGAAAATTTAGTAGAAGTAGACTTACCCTTATGGGCGGGAATGTTATCTATTGATGTCAAAGAGAAATTCCCTGATGATTATAGTATATGGAAAAAACGTCCCCATGAATTGCGGATGATGATTAATGATGCAGATGGGACAAGAGAACATTTTCCAGTTTTAGCTTTATACGCACAAGCACAGCAGTTTTGGCAAGAAATTTTACCCCGTCATCAAGGGGAAACTATTCTTATAGTTGGACATAATGGTATTAACCGAGCTTTAATTAGTACGGCTTTGGGTATTCCTCCTAGTGGTTATCATGGACTACAACAGTCTAACTGTAACATTAGTGTGTTAAATTTTGCTGGTGGTTTGGGTGAACCTGTGCAGTTAGAATCAATGAATCAAACGCAACACCTGGGAGATACTTTACCGAGTTTACGCCCCAATCATCAAGGATTTAGGTTATTATTAGTACGTCACGGCGAAACCGAATGGAATCGTCAAGGTAAGTTTCAAGGGCAAATTGATGTACCTTTGAATGATAATGGCAGAAGCCAAGCGGGAAAAGCTGGGGAGTTTCTCAAAGATGTGACATTTGATTTTGCTTTTAGTAGCACTATGGCACGTCCCAAAGAAACCGCAGAAATTATTCTTAAACACCATTCTCAGATTAATTTGCAGTTATTGGACGGTTTAAGAGAAATTAGTCACGGAACCTGGGAAGGTAAATTTGAATCAGAAATAGAACAGGAATTTCCCGGAGAGTTGGAAAGGTGGCGCACTGTTCCGGCTGAGGTGCAAATGCCAGAAGGGGAAAATTTACAACAGGTACATGAACGCAGTGTAGCCGCTTGGCAGTCAATATTAGCAACTGCTGAGAAAAATCAGTTACAAACGGGCTTAGTGGTTGCCCACGATGCGACTAATAAAACTTTGCTTTGTCATATTCTAGGATTATCACTGGAAAATTTCTGGAATTTCCGTCAAGGTAATGGGGCTGTGAGTGTCATTGATTACCCTAATGGTGCTGGTGGTTTACCCGTGTTGCAAGCGATGAATATTACTGGTCATTTAAGTGGTGGTGTGTTAGATAAGACAGCCGCAGGAGCATTATAATTGCGCTGATTAGCATATCTGGGGCGGGCAAGATGCCCACCCCACATTATATTCTTCCCTAATCACCAACTACCAATTAGAACAGATATTTTAAGTATTAAAACAGACATGATAAATGAACTTCTACAACAAGTAAGGGTAATTGATCCGGTTTCGGAAACTGACCAAATAGCCGATGTATTAATTGCTGAGGGTCAAATTAAAGCGATCGCTCCCCAAATTTCCGATATTAGCGCCGATACTGTTATTAAAGATTGTCGGGGTTTAGTTGTAGGTACTGGTTTAGTTGATTTATATAGTCATTCCAGCGAACCAGGGTTTGAAGAAAGAGAAACTTTGGTTTCTTTGTTGCAAGCTGCATCTGCTGGTGGTTTTACGAGGGTAACAGTATTACCAGACACAAATCCAGCTATTGATAATCCCGCTTTAGTGGCACAGTTACAGCAAAAAAGAGTAGAGAAAGGTTCACCCCATCTTCAGGTTTGGGGGGGAATGACTTTAGATTTAGCTGGTAAACAGTTAACTGAGTTTGCGGATTTAGTTACTACTGGGGTTGTGGGTTTTACGGATGGGAAACCTTGGGAAAATTTGGGTATAGTCAGACGGGTTTTAGAATATCTGCAACCTTTTGGTAAAGTTGTGGCGTTTTCTCCCTGCGATCGCTCTTTGTCTTTAAATGGTACAATCCGAGAAGGTGCGGAGGCGTTGCGTATCGGTTTACCCCCTGTTCCTCCTAGTGCGGAAACAAGTGCGATCGCTGCTTTATTGGAATTAGTCGCGGAAATTAGGACACCTGTACATATTATGCGGGTTTCTACTTCCCGGAGTGTGGAATTAATTGCTACTGCAAAATTTCAGGGTTTACCAGTGACAGCTAGTACCACTTGGATGCACCTGTTATTGAACACCGCAGATATTAAGAGTTATCATACTAGCTTGCATTTAGAACCACCTTTAGGTAATGCTACTGATGTTAAAGCTTTGCGTGCTGGTGTGCGTGGAGGTGTAATAGATGCGATCGCTATTGATCATGCAGCGTTCACCTATGAAGAGAAAGTACAAGCTTTTGCAGAGTCCCCAGCGGGGGCAATTGGTTTAGAATTAGCAT
The DNA here is from genome assembly GCF_014696235.1 of Sphaerospermopsis sp. FACHB-1194. Lineage (NCBI taxonomy): Bacteria > Bacillati > Cyanobacteriota > Cyanophyceae > Nostocales > Aphanizomenonaceae > Sphaerospermopsis > Sphaerospermopsis sp. FACHB-1194. Next base: position 28,284 of record NZ_JACJPU010000007.1, read on the forward strand.
TACCATTATTGTGGCAAAATCTGGTAGAAACTGGGGAATTTACAGCTGTAGAATTATGGCGAGTTTTGAGTAATAAAGCCGCAGCTTGTTTACAACAAGAAATGAAAGCGATTAAACCCGGTGAAAAAGCAGAATTGACATTATTTGATCCTGAAAAAATCTGGACAGTAAATAGACAAAATCTTTGTTCACTTGCTGATAATACACCTTGGTTTGGCAAAGAAATTAAAGGTCGGGTTGTACAAACTTGGTGTTAATTTCATTTATCAGTTATTAGTTTTCATCAGTCATAATGATATTTACAGGACAGAATAATCAATACATCTTCTTCAACTTTGTAAACTAACCTATGTTCATCTGTAATTCGTCGTGACCAATAACCTTGTAATTCATATTTTAGAGGTTCTGGTTTACCTATACCAGAAAATGGTTCTCTTTGGATATCTTTAATTAGTTCTAGGATTTTCTTAAAAACTTCTGATAAAGTCAGATGTAGTAATTTTATTGTAACTTGCTTTGAGGCAGTTTGGCAATGAATTAGGTAGTGGGAGTTTCATTATTATATTCATAGATGTCCTAAAAACGTTAAGCATTCAGCCGTCAGCTATCAGCAGTCAGCAATAAAGAAGAAAACTATCAATAATAGGCTGGAAATTGATCTCATTAACTCAGTATCTCTCTGACTGAAAAATAGCTGATTACTGATAGCTGAATGCTTACGATTAGGTTAATTCTAACCAACCTTGATAACCGGTCACAATGCGATCGCCATCTTTGAGAATATGAACTTCTATTTGATCACTCGCCCAACTAATTTGATCTTTAAATTCTGGGTTAAAAACATGAACTTTTTGATTTCTGGAAGAAACCGGAGACAAAGGAGAATTAATAGCTAAAGACTGGACAAAAGGACCATCTATTAAAATATCTAATTCTGCTAATAATTCCTGAGAACCAGGAGGTGCAGATTCAGATTGTAATTCTTTTAAAGTAAAACCAGTAAAAGCCATCACATTTAAACCAGCGGCTTTAACTTTATGTGCTAAACTAGCTAATGCGGAAGCTTGCCAAAATGGTTCTCCACCAGAAAAAGTTACACCTGTATTATGGGGGTTTTTAATAATATCTTCCGCTAGTTTATCAATCGCAACTAATTGATTTATTTCAAATTCCCAAGATGCGGGATTAAAACAACCTTCACACTCACGCGGACAACCTTGCACCCAAACCACAGCGCGACAACCAGGACCATTCACTTCTGATTTATCAACATAACCCATGATGTTAAGATAACCATCGGGAATTTGTTTCAGTGCTGATAAGATTTCTGTTGTTGTTTTTGTTGTTGCCATATTTATGTAACTCGTGAAAAATACAACTGTAAGCAAGTAGGTAATAGGTAATAGGTAATAGGTAATAGGTAATAGGTAATAGGTAATAGGTAATAGGTAATAGGTAATAGGTAATAGGTAATAGGTAATAGGTAATAGGTAATAGGTAATAGGTAATAGGTAATAGGAAAAAATAAAATTGATTACCCAGTCACCAGTCCCCAGTCACCAGTCCCCAGTCACCAGTCCCCAGTCACCAGTCCCCAGTCACCAGTCCCCAGTCCCCAGTCCCCAGTCACCGTTTGTATTGCCATTCTTCCCTGATATTCTTGTCTAAATTGTGTAATTCCTTCAATAATATTTGGTAAATCAATTGTCTCTAGAGGACGATTAATTTGCTGTAGTTTATTTGACGAAACAGCATCCAGTTTAACGGCAACAATATCCGCTATTGATAAAGCTTGACGGACTAATTTATCACCTAACAATGTGCTATTAGTTAATACTTTAGTTAATACTACTGCTGGTTCTTTAAAGATTTCTTTTGTAGCTGTGAGAATTTCAGCTAAATTTAATGCTAAAGTAGGTTCACCACTACCACTAAAAGTTACTACATCTAATGGTATTTGTCGGAGTGCGATCGCTTGCAATTCTGAGATAATTTGGCTAGTAGGTATAAACATCTGTCGCTGAGTTGTTTGGTGTTGAATATTCCCTAACTGACAATAAACGCAGTTAAAGGAACAGGTAGATATTATCCCTATAGGATCAATACCAAGCGATCGCCCAAATCTCCACGATTTTACCGGTCCATAAACTGCGGTACAGTGAGGTTTTTCTACAGATAGTGACTCACTCATAACTACCTCACAACTTAGCCTAATTTGATATAGCAGGTGACAGTTTACAAATCAAATTACAAGTCAAAATTCATGCGTTCAAAAGTCGAAAGTTTTACCTATTGATAAATCAAGAGGATTGAACGATGTCTAAAGACTTACGCTTCACAAAAAGACTGTTTCAACCAATCTTATTGAGAATTTATCATTAGTTTGTGAGGAAGTTGTGAGGTAAATTTTCTTATCTTTTGGTAGTGAATACAGTTGTAAACATCATCACCATACCACCTAAAAGAATAGCAATCGCTAATCCTCCTGTGAGCAAATCTAACGTATTATTATCTATGTTCATTGTTTAATCAGTCCCAAATTTACTAAAAATTTACTGTTATTTTCTGAGTAAATCACTATTTTTACAAATGCAATTATATCATATCTTGTGAAATACTTATCATATTTGTTGGGGGTGGTAATTGGTAATGGGTAATTGGTAATTGTAAGAAGGCAATTATAGCTGTAGTTAAGAATTTTCTTAATTGTAGAAAAAAATCATAGTTACGAATAAAAAAAATGATTACCTGGAAATTTATGTAAAGAAAAACCAGCATTTGTATGTTCTTGCCATGATTCTAATTCATAATCAGTAAATGCTGGATCTTGTAAACCGCCAAAAACACTCATAGGAAAATCAAAAGCTGGTTTTGTTGGTCATAATAGGGTTTGGGTGCTGTTAAATAATATTTTTTAAACATATTAACTGATAATCCCATAAAATGACTATACTATGGGCTAATACCAGTGTTTATCATTCAGGTTGGTGTGAGGAGTATTTGATGGGTGTTTACATTATTCGTCCTAAGACAACATCAGTAGCGCGTTCTTTAAAATTAGCATCGAGAAAATTTACGGCTGAAAGTCGTCCTTCACAAGTTGCAGAAGTGGTGAATTTTTGGCAACAAGACCCTGTATATCAAGAAATAAATTCTTATTTAGATCCCTTCTGTGGCAGTGGCGGTGTAATTAGAGAAATAATATCCTCCTCAAAAGATGCAGATACACTCATGGAGTATCAAAATCGGATCAGTATTACAGGTACAAAAATAGTTGATATCCCTGATCAAGAAATTGACAAAGTAAGTCAAGATTTACCTAATGCTTTAATTTTACGCGATTTCCAAATAGGGTTAATTCAGCCAGAAAGAAATTTAACAGGTAAAAAAGATACAATAAATGTAGATGATCTTTGGCATTTAGAAGCTATATCTCTGATTACCGCACGTCAGCAAGGATTTACAGGTACAGGTAAAGGAATAACTGTTGCTGTTCTTGATTCTGGTATAGATGCCAACCATCCAGAAATCAGAGATAAAATAATTGAATCTTATCGTTTAAATCCCAGAACACAGGAAATTCAAACCGTACCATTTGAAGATACAGTTGGACATGGTACTCATGTTGCAGGTTTAATTTGTGGAAATCAAGTTGGTGTTGCACCAGAAGCGCAAATCATCAACAGTATTATGTTTCCTAATGGTGTATGTAATCTCTCAGATTGGATATCTTGGTTTAATTGGTTAGCATTACAACCAGAAATCAATATAGTGAATATTTCTGCGGGTGAACTTTCTTTACCAGCAGGTTATTTTGAGCTATTTAATTCTTTAATTGATGATTTAATAGCTGTAGGTTTACTTCCCATTTGTGCTGTAGGTAATGAAGGATTTAACCGTTCTCGTACACCTGGTAACTGTAAAGGTTCACTTTCGGTAGGTGCTATCAATAATAAAAATAAAGTTGCATACTTTAGCGGTAACACTACCATTACCATCACAAATGACTCCCAATCTTATAATGTTCCTTATGTAGTTGCACCGGGAGAAAGCGTTTATTCATCTGTCTTGGGTGGAGGTTATGAAGCGTGGAATGGTACATCTATGGCCACACCGATTGTTTCTGGTGTAGCGGCTTTAGTATTAGAGAAGTATAATAAAAATATCTCAGTGCTAAATTTATTAGATGAAATTTTGACGAATTGTAAAGATTTAGGACTGGATAAAGAACGCCAAGGTAAAGGTTTAGTTCAAGTACCAAAAGCACTATATGAACCTTAAAGAACACCACATTGCTAAAATTGACCCTTTGCTAGAAGAAGCTTTAATGAATGCAAGGGGTGATGAAAAAATGCGGGTAGTTATGACCTTGGGTGATGACAATCAACTCAGGAATAATCAAGGTGTTTTAAATTTAAAACCTGCTGATTTTCCATCATCTACAGCCTACAGAAATGCGTTAATTGAACAGCGTAAAATTCAAATTTCTCAAGTTATAGGTGACACAGTTCAAGAACTACAAAAAATATCTTTAACGACCCAAGGCGGCACAATGAGCCGTGTTTTAGTTGTTGAAGGTTCAGCAACGGATATATTACGCTCATTAGAATTATCTGGAGTTAATCATGTTAGTTTAGATCAATTAATAGGATTACCAGAAATTGCCCCAGATGAAGCAGTTAATCATTTTGCGGAATTGTATATTAAAATCTTGGGAAGTGAGTTAGATGAGAAAACCAAAAAGTTAATTTATCAAGCATCTAAACAATACATTCTTAACTATCAAAAGCGATATAATCGGTTGCGAGTTTTGGGAATGCCGCAACCTGTAAATTTAGATGATATTTATACAGAAGTCCAATGTTTACAACCTGACCAAATTCAGGATTTTGATTCAGAAAAAAACTTTCGTAAAAATGATAATCGCAGATTGGCTAATGAAAAATCTGCAAGACAAGATGGAATGATAATTGCTAATCAATATGCACATTTAATGATTTTGGGACAACCGGGTGCAGGTAAATCTACTTTTTTAAGGAAAATAGGACTAGAAGCACTTAAAGGTAAATCTGGACAAATTCAGGGTGAATTTATCCCTGTTTTACTAGAATTGAAACAATTTACTACTGATCAAGTTGATATTTATGATATTCTTCAGCCAGAATTTTTATCTTGTAATTTACCATTAGCAAAAGAATTTACTAATCAAGTATTAAGGCAAGGTCAATTATTACTACTGTTAGATGGTTTAGACGAAGTACCAAATAGAAATTTTGAATTGGTGATTGATAAAATACAGGATTTTGTTGAGCATTACAAACAAAATAAATTTGTGATCTCTTGCCGTACTGCTGCTTATCGCCATAAGTTCAGTAACTTTAAAGAATTTATTATTGCGGATTTTAATGATGAGCAAATTTCCCAATTTATTAATAACTGGTTTTATTCAGAAGTAGATAAAAAATTAGGAACTGCCCAAAAATGCTGGCATAAAATTAAAAGTGAAAAAGCTACTAAAGAATTAGCCCGAACTCCCTTGTTATTAACTTTTCTATGTTTAGAATATGATGAATCTCAAGATTTACCGAAAAAACGAGCTACTTTATATAGTAATGCTTTAGATATTTTATTGAGAAGATGGGCAGCAGAAAAAAGATTACCCAATGAACCTGTTTATCGTCAACTGGGTATAAATTTAGAAAAAAGTATGTTGGCGGAGATAGCATATCATTATTTTGCAGCCGATAAACTTTTCTTTTCTCAGCAAGAGGTCTTAAAGCAAATACAACAGTCTCTAGATAAAAATTGTAATATTACCCAAAATTTAGATGCTGGTAAACTATTGGATGCTATCACTATTGAACAAGGAATTTTAGTAGAACGTGCTAGAGATGTTTATTCATTTTCTCATCTAACCCTACAGGAATATTTAACAGCCCAATATATTGATGATCATCGTCTAGTTGAGAAATTAGTCACTGAACACCTGACAGATAAACGCTGGAAAGAGGTGTTTTTATTAGTGGCTGGGGTTATGCGTGGTGGTGCTGATGATTTGTTGTTATTAATGGAAAAGCAAGCACAAAAATACATCAACACCCCAAAATTAGAAGGTTTATTAAATTGGGCGGAACAAGTCACTGTAGGTTCTCAAGGTAATTATAAACCAGTAGGTAAACGTGCAGTTGCGATCGCCAACGCCAACACCAACGCCTACGCCTACGCCAACGCCAACGCCAACGCCATCGCCAACGCCATCGCCAACGCCTACGCCATCGCCAACGCCATCGCCAACGCCTACGCCATCGCCATCGCGATTACTGAGTCCATTAAATACATTGAGGTGGTAGAAAAATTAAAAATATATAATCAAAACCTCAATTTAACTGCGTTACTTACTGAATTAAAGACAATAAAAAAAAATAATACTCCTGATAGTAACAAAACCAAAAAATTACATCGAAATTTGGCTAAAAACTTGATAGAAACCCTACTCAAAAGCTTTAATCTCACCCCAGAAATGGTAAATTTATCTAAGGAAGAAATCAAGGCTTTAGAGAATTATCTTTATGCTAATTATCTAATTATTCAATGTAAAGATGCTGCGTTATCCGTCTCTCGTGAAACCTGGGAAAAAATAGAGGGGCGGATGTTGTTACCTCCTGGTAATTGAGTCACAATAAAGAAAATGAGAAGATAACCCACTAAATAAATCTATAACTTCATGACAACAAGTTTGATCTCGTTACCAGTCTCAGACTGGGAATGCTACAATAGAGGCTCTGCCTCTTATTTATCTGATTTAATAAAAGGCAGAGCCTTCTTGAATTCATTCCCATACAGAGTATGGGAACGAGAGGGGGAGAGGTCAGAGAAAGGTCTTAATTTTGCCCTAATTCCTTACCAAATAAAGTTCTATACATCAACCGATAAATATCTGTATTATCCACCGTTCCATTTAACAGCCCAGCATTAAAACCATGCGCTTTCGCTATTATTCCTCCAGCATTATCACCAAAACCAGACCATGATATAGCAAAGGGAAAACGTCTACCCTGTTTATCAGGTGCAGAAATAAAAGGTAACGTACTTGTTCCTTCTTTCCCATCCCAAGGTGCGCCATTTTTACCTTTTTCTGGTAATGGTTTATTAAAAGGAAAATCTTTTTCTGTTGCTCCCACCAATTCTAACCCACCAGCATCACTATCAGCCGCAGTTACTAATAAAGTATTCGGGTTTTTCTCAATAAATTTCATTGCCACACCAACAGCATCATCAGCACGTTTTAAGGCAGTGAGACAACCAATGGCATTATTATAATTACCGAAATTATCGCTGCCTTCTTCCTCTAAAACAATCAAGAAATTTTTACCCTTTTGCGATAAAATCTTTAACGTTACATCCAACTGTTCCCCTACCGTCGGTGCAGTAGCAACATATAACGGTAAATTACGTTGTTTCAAGTTTTCTTCTGTTTCATCATTGTAGGTATCATCAGCCGCAAAAATTCCCAACACCTTTTTAGTATTTGTTGGTAACTTCAATAATTCATCACGAGTGTAAACAACGGTGTAACCTTTCTTTTTCGCTATTTCTACTAAATTTAACCCATCAGTTCTTTGACTTTGGGATGCGGTAGAATGTCTTCCCGCTACTCCTTTGGGAAGATACCACATTTCCCCACCACCTAAAATTACATCTGCACCAGATTCTACTATTTGTTTAGTAATATCTGCAAAATTGCGACGACTGGAAGATTTTGCTAAAAATGCACCTGTTCCCGGTTCATGAATCATCCCAGAATTAATAATAGCCGTTCCTTTGCCCGCTTTTATGGCTTCTTCCATAATTGTTTGTGGTTTTCCAGAAAGCGCCACCACTGGTTTACCGTTTTCATCCAACCCAAAAGAGTCAGCATTTACCTTTACCCCAGTAGCATGAGTTACCGCCCCACCATTGGAAGTTCCAGATAATTGATTTTTCATGTGTCCCAGGTAAACAGCCAAATTTGACATTTGATCCCAATTTAATCTGCCATCTGGTCCAGTGTAGAGTATTCTAGTTGCGCCCCAGTGCGCTGCACTCGTACCATCTGGATGGATAAAGATCACATTACCTTGGCTAGAGGTATTATTGGCTAAGATATGTGGTGTATAACTGAGGACAGATATCACAGCCAAAAGTAAGAAACCAATAACTTTTTGATTCAATCGTCGTAACATTGCTTTACATTTAAAGTATAGGTACAATCAAACGTAAGAAGTCAAAAATCTTAAGGGCGAAGCATTCGGGCAACAAATTATCAATTTTCTGACCAGGCTATTTTCCTTTAAGGGCGAAGCATTCGGGCAAGAAATTATCAATTTTCTGACCAGGCTATTTTCCTGTAAGGGCGAAGCATTCGGGCAACAAATTATCAATTTTCTGACCAGGCTATTTTCCTTTAAGGGCGAAGCATTCGGGCAACAAATTATCAATTTTCTGACCAGGCTATTTTCCTTTAAGGGCGAAGCATTCGGGCAACAAATTATCAATTTTCTGACCAGGCTATTTTCCGAATGCTTCGCCCCTACGTCGCCCGTACAGGTCTTTTGACAATACATACTTTAATCGGTAATTGTTAAGAAATGGTAATTAAGCTGTTGGACATTTAACTTACATACTATCTAAAATTAAAATGCAGACAATTGAAAAAAAGTCAAGTAAAAAAACCTGGGCAAAAGCCATATCCCAACCGGCAAAAGAATTTCCCCCCACTCAATTACCAATAATTGCGGGTAAAATTCCTGAAGGGTTACGTGGTACACTTTACCGCAATGGTGCAGCAAGATTACAACGGGGGGGTGTATCCGTAGGACATTGGTTTGATGGAGATGGGGCTATTTTAGCAGTTCATTTTACCGATGCAGGTGCTACGGGAATTTATCGCTATGTGCAGACTGCTGGTTATCAAGAAGAAACCACTGCGGGTAAATACCTATATGGTAATTATGGCATGACTGCACCGGGTCAGATTTGGAATCAATGGCAAAAACCAGTGAAAAACGCTGCAAATACTTCGGTTTTGGCATTACCGGAGCAACTTTTAGCACTTTGGGAAGGTGATAACCCCTATGCTTTAGATTTAGAAACTTTAGAAACCAAAGGTTTAAATAATTTAGGTGGTTTAACTAAAGGACAACCTTATTCTGCTCATCCTAAAGTTGACTATCAAACGGGAGAAATATTTAATTTTGGCATGACTCCTGGACTTAATGCCATATTGCATATTTATAAAAGTGATTTTACTGGTAGAATTATTCAACAAGCAAAGTTTACGTTAGCAGGTTTTCCGATCATCCATGATTTTGTTTTAGCAGGACAATATTTAATATTTTTTGCTCCGGCGGTACGGTTAAATATTTGGCCTGTTTTATTTGGGGTGAGTAGCTACAGTGATTCTTTAACGTGGCAACCAGAAAAGGGAAATCAGATTATAGTTATTGATAGAGAAAATTTATCTTTAGTCAGTCGGGGAGAAACAGAACCTTGGTTTCAGTGGCATTTTAGTAATGGATATGTTGATGATAGTGGTACTGTAATTGTTGATTTTGCTAAATATGATGATTTTCAAACTAACGAATATTTGCGAGAAGTAGCGACAGGAGAAACTCACACCTTTGCTAAAACTTCCTTGACACGGGTAAAACTAAATCCGCAAACTGGCAAAGTACAAGAAATTGCAACTTTATTAAATAGAACTTGTGAATTTCCTAATGTTCCAGTTAAAAATGTCGGTAATTTCTCTCGTTATAGCTATATGTCTATTTTTCGGGAAGGAACAGATACAGAAGGTGAGATATTAAATAGTATTGCTCGTTTTGATCATGAAAATGGAAATTTAACAGAAGCAAACTTAGGTGAAAATTTTTATCCTTCTGAACCTCTTTATATTGAAGATACTCAAAACTCTCAGCAAAGTTGGGTGTTGACAGTGGTTTATGATGGTAATAGTGATAGTAGCGAAGTTTGGATATTTGATGGCGATCGCCTCAATGAAGAACCTGTTTGTCAACTTGGTTTACCCAGCGTTATCCCCCATAGTTTCCACGGTACTTGGAAACCTGGTGACTGGTGACTGGTGACTGGTGACTGGGGAAGAAATATTTACCTCCTGCCTTCTGCCTCCTGCCCTCTGCCTCCTGCCTCCTTGAACTCCTGAAAATTCAATGTTTCAACTACAACACACCCAAAACACAAAACCAGGATGGTCTTTGGATGAACGAGATCCAAAGTTCATCGAAAATATCATGCCTATATTGGGCATTTTATACAACTACTATTTTCGCGTCCAAACCAGTGGCTGGGAAAATATTCCAGAGGGAAAAGTTCTGTTTGTCGGTTCTCACAATGGCGGTTTGGCATCCCCGGATACATCCATGATGCTGTACGACTGGTTACGTCGCTTTGGTACACAAAGACCTATTTACGGTTTGATGCACCCCAAAGTTTGGGAAGTTTTTCCCCCAGCAGCGGAAATGGCGATGAAAGGTGGTGCTATTATGGCACATCCAAAAATGGCTTATGCTGCTTTTAAGGCTGGTGCGAGTGTGTTAGTTTATCCTGGTGGTGCGGAAGATGTGTTTCGACCCCATCAAATGCGGGATAAAATCTATTTTGCAGAACGTCGCGGTTTTATTAAGTTAGCACTGCGGGAAAATGTGCCTATTGTTCCCGCTATTTCCTGGGGGGCGCATGATACCCTGATAGTTTTGGCTGATTTGTATAAAATTATGCAGCAATTCCATCAATGGGGAATGCCTTGGTTGTTTGATGTTGATCCGTTGGTATTTCCTGTTTATTTAGGTTTACCTTGGGGTTTAGCAGTAGGACCATTGCCGAATATTCCTTTGCCAGCGCGTATTCATACCAGAGTTTGTCCACCTATTGTCTTTGAACGCTATGGAAAAGAAGCAGCAAGCGATCGCAAATATGTGAATGAATGCTATGAATTAGTCAGAAGCAAAATGCAGGAAGAACTAGATAATTTAATCAAAGAAGCAAATAAATAAGGAGTCAGGAGTCAGAAGATAAATATTTCTTCCCCAGTCACCAGTCACCAGTCACCAGTTACCAGTCACCCTATAGGATAATTTCCAGGGTTAACAGCATGAATAAACTCACTACCAGAATGTGGTCTACCTCTTTTATAGGCTGCTTCTTCTGGTTTTCCCCAACCCATCTGTAAAATTAATTCCAAAAAATTCGCATTTTCCCACTTTAAAAAACTTGCCCATTCTGTCCTTTGGGCTATTCTTTCTACATCTAAAGTATTAATTTTTTCGTGTTGTCTACCATTACTCAAACTTAAATATAAATCCATATCTGTTGTAACTTGATCCCAAAATTCCAACATAGAATTTTTCGCAGCTTTCAATATTTTCAAATCAGTATTTAACGCTATTAACTGCGCGTCAACCTCTGGATAATGGAAAGTTTTACCCTTCACAGTCAAATCTTTCCAAACAATTCCAGAAACTTGATTTTCGCGTTGATATTCATGAATAGAAGCTTTAAAATCTTGATAGGCAGTGAATTTTTGTAGCCCTTCCGTTGGGATAAACTGGTCTATAACTGGATTACCTGAAACCGTCACATCCAACTTTAGGCGTTCTCCTTTCAAGCAAGCTTGCCGTTCTGCTGCTAAAATTTGAATGAGTTCCAGCGTAGTATAAACTTTGTTCATTAGTTATTGGTTATTAGTTATTGGTCATTAATTATTAGTCATTAGTAATTTAACTATTATGTCTTGGTAAAAATAAAAATGCAGTATCAGAACCAACTAAAAATTCAAATCTGAATATAAAACCAGTATATCGAAATTTTTACAGAGTAGTCTTGAGACGACTTTTGATATTAGCCTGAGAATTAATTCTCAGACCGTGGTACAATTACAAAATGTCTAGAGTTTACTGGCTCAACTCACTGCTATACTCATTAAATGAACGCTGTTTGAACTCAATAGACTGATCACGAGGTAACAAATTAAATACCTCCCTAAATTTATCATCTATTTCTTCAAAAGGTACTTGACCTTTTTTATTCAAAACAACTTTTCCCGACTGATCAAAAAGAACAACCTGCGGTACAACACCAGAATAATAATATCCTGGTTCTGTGGGTTCATAACTGTCTTTCACAGGAATAGTATCAACACTTACAGGAATAATTTCCGCAGCACGTCCATAAAATGCTTGAGTCTGGGAAATATACACCGCATACTGTTTACAATCGCTGCTATCATCCACATAAAAAGCCAGCATTGCGGGTTTATGTTCTGCTAAAGTCTGTCCTAAGGTTAGTTTGGAAGGAACAAGAGAACCATTACCCGCAAAAACCACGAAAATATTACCTTCATATCTGTCATCCTTCATACCTGCAAAAGCTGGTTGTATACCTACAATAAATAGGCAAAGCAGCAATAATAGGCATTTTGACAGCAACCGTCGCCAGTTAGCAGTTATGTTAGTTTGTAAAAAAAGCCAATTTATGCTACTCATCAACAAAAACCTTACTTAACACTTTTGCCTAGATTTATCCTAGATATATAATTACATCTGAGTGCTATTTTTTCACCATAACTTTTAGTAGTATTAACTTTAGCAACAATTGAAAATTCCAAACTACACAAAAAAATCACTCTTAAACCCTCTTAACTTTGCGTACTTTGCGTACTTTGCGGTTCGTTATAAAGCTGAATACTGCTAACTAACTACTGATAGCTATAAATGACTGGTATTTTTTACCAATATTAGCTAAACTGACAAAATTAATTTTGTAAATAAAGACATTACTTAACAACTGCTGTGGGAAAGAAAATACAACTTATAGATAGAGTCAAACTGGGTTTAGCAGTATCCATTGCTAAAAGTGTGACATTTTTAGTACGTTCTTTACGTCTTGGTGCTGCTAGTGTATTACCAGGTTCTATTGCGCGACGCATCGAACCCAGACTTTTACAATTATTGAGTCAACAAGTTAAAAACGGTGTAATTTTAATTGCAGGTACAAACGGAAAAACCACAACCGCCCTGTTATTATGCACAATTTTAGAACGCACAGGTTACAAAATTGCCCATAATTCTACTGGTGCAAATTTAGAGAATGGTTTAGCGACTGCTTTAATAGAAAATTCCAGTTTATTAGGTGCTTTAAATGTTGACTATGCAATTTTAGAAGTTGATGAAAATATCGTTCCCAAGGTTTTAAAACCTTTACAACCAAAAATTATTATCTGTTTAAATTTATTCCGGGATCAACTTGATAGATATGGAGAAGTGGACATTATCAGTAAAAAATGGACACAGGTAATTTCAACCTTACCAGAAGAAACTGTAGTTATTCCCAATGCTGATGATCCAACTTTATCTTATTTGGGTCAACAGTTAAATCAAAAAGTGCTATTTTTTGGATTAAATGAACCAGAGAATTATTTAGAATCAATTCCTCATGCAGTAGATTCTATTTATTGTCCCAGATGTGGACATTCTTTAGATTATCAAGGGGTTTATTTATCCCATTTAGGAGATTTCTCCTGTCCTAGTTGTGGGTTTAGTAAGAGTCAACCCAGTTTAGAAAGTAGTGAATGGTCACAAATTCTCGTAGGTTTATACAATAAATATAATACTTTAGCTGCTGCTACTGCTGCAAAAGAATTAGGAGTTGAGGAAACCAAAATTAGAGAAGCAATTAATAATTTTCAAGCAGCTTTTGGACGTGCAGAAGATTTGGTAATAGATGGTAAAAAAGTGAGGATTTTGTTATCTAAAAACCCTGTAGGAACAAATGAAACTATTAGGGTAGTTACTCAAAGTACAGATAAAACTACATTAATGGTTTTGAACGATCGCACACCTGACGGAACAGATGTATCTTGGATCTGGGATGTGGATACAGAAAAATTAGTAGAAAGAGGTGGAACATTGATAGTGAGTGGCGATCGCGTGTATGATATGGCGTTAAGATTACGTTATAGCGAGAAATCTATTGACAGTAAAATTAACTTAATTGTTGAATCAGATTTAAAGAAAGCTATCACCATTGCTTTAGAACATACACCGAAAAATGAAACTTTGCACATTCTTCCTACCTATTCAGCAATGTTAGAAGTGCGGGAAGTTTTGACTGGGAGGAAAATACTTTAACAATTGATAATTGACAATTGACAATTGACAATTGAAGGTTTACATCAAATAAAATAGATCCCCAACTTATTGAATAAAGTCGGGGATCTAAATAAATTTACACTAAATAACTGGTATTTGGCACAATTTGAAAGAAAGCATATTCATACCAAGCAGTCCAAATAAAACTTCTAATCCAACGTTGATATTTTTCAGGAGATAATTCATAATTAAACTCTCCCTCAGAAATATCAATAGAAGATAAATGAGAATTACAACCGCAACCGTGATGATAGGTAAAACCGTATTTTGAAGCAATACTTTGTACCTTCATTTGCACTGCAAAAACTTTACCGGAATGTAAAATTGCATCCCAAGAACGTTTATGTTCAATATCTCGTTTGTCAAATCTTAAAGCGCGTTCTTCAAACACATAATCTCGGTAAATTGGTGCTAAATGCACATGATAAAAACTCGCAGGTAAATCATATCCAAACTCATTAAAAAGGTCAATTCCAATTAAAGCAACCTTCACTTCATTGCTGTATTCTAAACCTTTCGATTTTACATCTTTGAGAATTTGTTGAAAATCTGGATATTGATCCTTTAAAAAATCATTTCCGTAAAATTCCAAAGTTTCATAAGCTAACTTTCCAAACAATTGAGAAAACGCAGATTTAAAACTAGCTAATTCTGGACGTTCATCAAATAAATCAACATCTCCTTGTTCTAGTTTATATTGAAATAACTGCGCCATTTTTACATAAACATCTGGATTTTTAAAACCTATATTTGCTTTTCTAGCAGCGATATTTTGCCAAATAGGAGGTAGTTGAGAAACAGAAACCGCATTTTCACCAGCAATTACAGTTAAATTGGGAGTTTCAATTAGTTTCATGGATGATTTACCTTTGAGGAGAATTAACAAGATAAGTAAGTATTCAGCTATAGTAACTGTTGATATCCAGATCCCCGACTACTGCGATCAATTCACAATTTATTGACAAGATTATAAAAGAAGTCGGGGATCTTATCACTCTATTCCTGAATACTTACCAAGATGATTTGTGATTATGGTGACAAAATGCTCAAAAAAACTGTTACGTAAAATACTAAATTCACCCAAATACTAATTATGACAGGGTGTAAAACAATAAAAAAGGTCATATTGTAAATTAAATTAACCACTGAATATGAATTTTTACCCAATCATGCAATATTTATGTTATAATTTTTCAAGTCTAGAACAATAATATTATTAATCAAAATAGAAGCTAAACAAAATAAAAGCAAAGGAGTAAATAATGACTACTAAACTTATTGCAAAAGTCACCTCAGAAGGAAAACTAGAAATTCCCCCAGAAATCTTACAGCAGTTGCAACCTAATTCAGAATATGAAATTTCTGTCACAGAAAGGTCTATTATTCTAGAAAAAAAATCTAACTCAACAGTTGATTTAGATAAATTTCTGGAAGAACTAGACCAATTAGAACCAGATCCAGAACAACCGACTTTAGAAGAAATTAGTGAAATTGTAAAAGAAGTTAGACAAGAATTATGGGGTAAGAAATGAGAGTTGTTCTTGATGTTAATGTTTGGATATCAGCTTTACTGTGGGGAGGTGTACCATCTGGTATTTTACATCTTTCTCGACAGAAACAGTTAACTATTTTTGTCTCTCAATCCTTATTAGAAGAATTAGAGAATACTGTAAAACGTCCTAAATTCCAAAGTCAAATAAAAAAGCAAAATCGTACAATTGAATATTTAATGTCAATAACTCAAGGGTTTTGTGAAAAATGTCCTAATATTTCCCTAGATATAGATATATCCCAACTAAGAGATATGAAAGACTATCATATCTTAGCTGCTGCTGTATCTGCTCAAGCTGAAGTTTTAATTACAGGTGATCAAGACTTATTAGTATTGAATAAATTTGCAGAAATATTAATTATGACACCTGCGGATTTTCTAAATACTTATTTCACATCTTCATGAATAAGAAAAATCAAACTTAATTCCTCTGCGTCCTCTGCGTCTGGATCGGTTCGTTCCTATCATACCCTATCAACACCAAACAAATTATCTAAAAAATATTGAAAACTCCCAAAAATGAGTTAACATAAAACGCAAAATAAACATAACTGTAAAACGATGGAAATAATAATTGGTTGGTTATATCCCAAATTAATGAGTACCTACGGAGACAGAGGAAACGTCATTACCATAGAAAAACGCGCTCAGTGGCGGGGATATGATGTTAAAGTATTACCATTAGATCAAAATGCCACCGCAGATGATATAAAATCAGTAGATATAATTGTTGGTGGAGGAGCGCAAGATCGTCAGCAAGAAATAGTCATGCGTGACTTACAAGGTGCAAAAGCTGACGCAATGCGAGATAAAATTGAAAACGGTACACCAGGAGTTTTCACCTGTGGTTCTCCCCAACTTTTAGGACATTATTACGAACCTGGTTTTGGACAAAGAATAGAAGGTTTAGGAATATTAGACTTAGTTTCCATTCATCCAGGAGAAAATACTAAACGTTGTATAGGTAACTTAGTTATAGAAGTTACCGCTTCCCGACTCGCGCAAGAACTAGAAGCAATGATAGGGACAAAACCTTATTTAGTCGGGTTTGAAAACCACGGAGGAAGAACAAAATTAGGGAAAGTAGAAGCTTTAGGAAAAGTAGTTTATGGTTTAGGTAATAATGGAGAAGATGGTACAGAAGGAGCATTTTATAAAAATGCGATCGCTACCTATTCACATGGTCCTTTATTACCAAAAAATCCTTTTGTTGCAGATTGGTTAATTCAAACAGCGTTAAAGTTGAAATATCAACAAGAAATTACACTGACACCTTTAAATGATACCTTAGCAATGCAAGGTAGAGAAGCAATGTTTAATCGGTTGAAAGTAAATTTACCAACTGTTGCTAAACTTAAAGTTTAATATCATTAATGACTAATGATTAAAGACTACTAACGGTTGTTTTGGGTTTGGTTTTGTAACAAAGGACGCACAATCAAATAACCCGCACTAAACCCACCAATCATAATAAACACAATAGTAAAAAACAACCACCAACCATTCAACCCCCTAGACTCAGACTCTAGGGGTAAATAATAATGTACTTCTTGTTCTTCTATATACATTGGTTCTGATACCGGAAAATTCATATCCATCACAGGTACAGAAATAACTTCACGACGGACTTTTTTTGGTGGTTTGGAAGTTGGTTGACGTGGGGGAGGTGCTGTTTTTACTGTCTTCTTTTTAGGAACTTTACCTTCAGTATTTTTACGAACTTTATCTTGAGCTTTAGGCGTATTTATTACAGTTACATTAGGTCTAGGTGCAGCTTGATTATTTGGTCTATTATTTGGTCTATTATTTTGTGTATTATTTTGTGTATTGTTTACATAAGCATGATTTTGAGGAGTAGAGTGAGAAATTGGCGTACTAGGTTGAGTTTGAGAACTTGGTGCATGAGAACTTGGTGCATGAGAACTTGGTGCAGAAGAGTCAATTAACTTTTGCAGTTCTAAACAAGACTGAACAAGTTTGTTAATTTCTTGACGTAGTTGCTGATTTTCCTGAGATAATTTTTGATTGTGGTTAGTGACTACATCTAACTTAGCTTGTACTGCTTGTAACTCTGCAACTAATTCCCGGTATACCGAAACAGGTACAGACGGGGAATATCTGGGAGTCGGTGGTTTAGTATGAACATTAGGGGTAGTTGCTCTCATCTGCATATTGGTATAAAAATTAGGTTTTTAGATTAACAAAATATACTATCAGAGTAAAGTTATCCCGGAGAGGAAGTTTCAACCAATTTTTAACGTTTTTCCAACAACGGGAAAAAATGTCCCACAGGTCCACTTCCCTTCCCAATATCCAAAGAATAAGTAAGTGCAGTTGTCACATATTCCTTAGCTTCTTGTACCGCATTCCATAAATCTTTACCCAAAGCTAAATTAGCAGTAATCGCAGCAGATAAAGTACAACCAGTACCATGAGTATTTTTCGTTTCTACCTGTTTCGTCCTCAAAACTTCCAACCTTTCCCCATCAAACCAAACATCCACCCCTCTCAACTCTCCAGACATTCCCCCACCCTTGACTAAAACCGCTTTTGTACCTAAATTTTTATGTATAATTTCGGCAGCAGTTTGCATATCCTCCAAAGAAACAATTTCCAACCCGCTT
This sequence comes from Sphaerospermopsis sp. FACHB-1194, assembly GCF_014696235.1. NCBI lineage: Bacteria > Bacillati > Cyanobacteriota > Cyanophyceae > Nostocales > Aphanizomenonaceae > Sphaerospermopsis > Sphaerospermopsis sp. FACHB-1194. The sequence continues at coordinate 46,664 of NZ_JACJPU010000007.1, forward strand.
AAAATCTGCGCTTCATAACGATTTGGTGTAATAATAGCCGCTTGGGGAATCAATTCATCACGTAAAGTTTTCACCGCATCATCATCAATCAACTGCGCTCCTGTCCGTGATACCATCACAGGATCTACCACCAAATTATTAATTTGTAAAGTTCTGACTTCCTGCGCTACAGTTGAAATAATTTCTTGATTTAGCAACATTCCTGTTTTTGCAGCTTGCACACCAATATCTTCAACTACCGCCCGAATTTGTGCTATAACAGCCTCTGAAGGCATGGCATCAACCCGGATCACATCTAGAGTATTTTGGGCTGTAATACAAGTAATAGCACTTGTACCGTGAACACAGTGAAAAGCAAAAGTTCTTAAATCTGTTTGAATACCCGCACCACCACCACTATCCGAACCAGCTATAGTTAAAGCTACAGGTATAAATTTTTGATTTGTTTTTTTATTGGTAGTCATTAACATTAACTCTCAATTTTAACAACATTAGACATCTCCGTAAATTACATAAGCATAACCTGAAACCCTTGGTAGGGACAATTCATGAATTGTCCCTACATCTTTTTCGGACAAGTCTATTAACAATATAAAAATTTACTCATTTGCAGAATGTAAATTTCCCAGAAATCCCTGCAAAAATTTAGCCCATTCTGCTGCTAAAGGAATTTCTGTAAAGGGAACTCGTACTGATTTAGCAGATTCAGAAAATACAAATTCTAACTCAATCACACGACCTTTTAAGGGAGGATTTTCCATTTCCACTTGTTTATCATTTACCAACAAGCTGATTTTTTCAACATCTAATAAACTAAAAGTTTGCAGTTGAATAGGTCCTTTAGTAGTAGGTTTTCCCCAAGTGATATCATTACCTTTTTGAGCGAGTACAGCATAAATATCATACTTAGCCCGTTCAAACTGTTCTGCCCAAATTTTATAAGCTTCTAGTTTCTGATATTCCTGGGAACCTTGCCAGGCTAACCAGAAAAATGCGCCTAACAAAGGCAACCATAAAAGACCACGTTCCATAATTCGTAATTGGTAATTAGTAATTCGTAATTTTTTCTAGATTTTTTCTAGTCTCCACTGTCCCAAAAATACCACTATATGAGTTATCGTAGTGTGCAAACTGACAAAAAGCGATGAGTTGATATGAGAAGACTTATATTATTGTGCTTGTTTGTCATCGGCTTGGTTGCTGCCGTATTCGGATACCTGAATTTTCAGGGATTGGCAACCAAAGGTGAATTTGAGACAATATTACTGGATTTTCGGGAAGATTTACCAGCAACAGTCATAAAGCAAGACTTACAAGCGATCGCTCAACAATATAACGTTACACCCCAACTGGATAACCAATTTTCAGAGGCTGATAATGTGTATATTATCAAAGGCGATCGCCAACGGTTAAAAGACCTGAGAAAATCAGCTTATGCCCAAAACACAGAATTTATCGAGCCTAACTATATTTATCAAGCAGTTCCCATTGGTGAAACAGCCTGGTTAGGAGACTTTCTCCGTCCTCAAGATGGCGATGAAGAACCAAGCACCTCCTTAACAGGTCCCAACGACCAATATTACAGCAAACAATGGAATTTGCACAAAATTGGCGTAGAAGGTGCATGGACACGCACCAAAGGCAGCGGTGTAACAGTTGCAGTCATTGACACAGGTATCACCAAAGTCCGGGACTTGTATGAAACCAAAATAGTCAAAGGTTACGACTTTGTAAACGACACCGAAACCGCCCAAGACGACAACGGACATGGAACTCATGTAGCCGGTACAGTCGCCCAAGCCACCAACAATAAATATGGTGTAGCTGGAGTTGCCTACGAAGCAAGTCTCATGCCCTTAAAAGTATTAGGTGCTGATGGTGGTGGAACAGTAGCCGACATTGCCGAAGCAATCAAATTTGCCGCCAACAACGGCGCAGATGTCATTAACATGAGCTTAGGTGGTGGTGGCGAAAGCCAGTTAATGAAAGAAGCCATTGAATACGCCTACAGAAAAGGTGTGGTAATCGTTGCCGCCGCAGGTAACGAAAGCACCGACGGTTCTAGTTATCCCGCCCGTTATCCTCACGTCATTGGTGTTTCCGCCTTTGGACCCGACGGGGAAAAAGCAGACTATTCTAACTTTGGTGCAGGAGTAGACATTTCCGCCCCTGGTGGCAGTGATGCAGGTGCAATACTCCAAGAAACCATCAACGAAAACGGCGAAGGCGTATTTTTAGGACTGCAAGGTACAAGTATGGCCGCCCCCCACGTCGCAGGGGTAGCAGCATTAGTCAAAGCAGCCGGAGTTACAGACCCAGAGGAAATTTTAAAAGTCCTCAAACAGTCAGCTAGAGTCATACCAGAGGACGCATTAAACTATTATGGCGCTGGACAACTTAACGCCGAAGCCGCAGTTAAACTTGCTAGTGAAGGACAAATTAGCTTTAACGACTTTTTCCGGTGGTTAAGGGATAACGGCTACATCAACCCCGGCTTTTGGATAGATGGTGGCGTTGTTGCCCTAGTACCGAAAATTTTAATGGTAGTAGGTTCTTATCTCCTCGCTTGGTTTTTACGGGTTTACTTCCCCTTCTCCTGGAGTTGGTCCTTATCCAGTGGTTTAATATTTGGTAGTTCTGGTTTATTCTTCCTCAGAGGAATTTATATCTTTGACCTTCCCCAGTGGCCATTCCGGGTTTTAGGTAGTTCTATTCCCGAACTAGGCAACAGTATACAAGGAACAGGTGCTTTAAATCCCCTCTTTGCCAGTGTATTAATTCCCATGCTTTTAATAGCATTGCTATTAGGACATCCCAACTGGAAATGGTTTGCCATAGGTTCTAGCCTTGGTGTAGCAGCCTGTTTAATAGTCAGTGCCATTTATGACCCCGCAGTTTGGGGTCTAGGAGATGGTACATTAGCCCGCATTTTCTTACTTGTCAATGCCCTACTGTGCTACGGACTAGCCCGTTTAGCATTGAAAAACGACGAACAACCAGCTTAGGAAGAGGTGACAGGTGACAGGTGACAGGTGACAGTGAAGAAAAACTTTCTATGATTTCTGACTTCTGACTCCTTGATCTCCTGACTCCTTGATCTCCTGACTCCTTGATCTCCTGACTCCTTGATCTCCTGACTCCTTGATCTCCTGACTCCTTGATCTCCTGACTCCTATGATCACAATTACAGGCAAAATAGAACGCCGAAATATTGGTCTCGGCGCTTGGGCTTTTGTTACAGATGATGGTGTTACTTACGAAATTCCTAAAAGTGCTGACAAAAATTTGCTCAAGTCAGGTCAAAAAGTTTCAATTACAGGAAAAATACGCGATGACATCATGACCACCGCTATGATTGGTTCTGTTTTACAGGTAGAATCTTTTGAAATAATTAATTCTGACTAGCTGCTGTGTCCAAAACCGCCTGAAGACGACTTCTAAACTCGCCTTTGGGATGTCCACCTTTGACTTCACCAACTATTTGAAATTCACCTTCGGGAGAATTGCATATAATATAGGTAGGCCATCCCATCTCCGATTTATCAGGATACTGGGTGAGGAGAATTTTCCGATATTTACGATAAGTTGCCGTATCCTGCATTTTCACATCAATAAATTGCAAACCTAGTTCCTCTGACACCTTTTTGTCATAAAAAGACATTTTGTGGCAGATGCCGCAATCTTCAGAAGAGAACTTAATCACTGCTAAACTCATTGGTCTCTGGGATTTTCTTAATGTTATAGCCGTGGACAGAGTGGTTAGGACATCAATTTATCATCAAAGAGGGCAACCACCGGGGGTTTGCCCCTACTGAATCTTCCTATAAGTACAACTTAATGAGATTTTAGAATACAGTATGAATCAGGTTTTTCGTCAAGCTTGGTTATTTTGGGCAAAACTTGTCCCATTTGATGTTTGAAGAAAATCAGTACAACTGTTCCCTGTTCCCTGTTCCCTGTTCACTGCCTCTACCGATCATGTTGGCAATCAAACCGGATTGCTCTTATGTCATAAAATGTTAACAGATATCTAGAAAATCACACAGGCATGAATTATATAAAAATTATTAAGATTCCTATTATATATCGCTATAATCATTCTGAACTTGGGCTGAAGCTGAAAATAAAATCACAGGAATTACAAAATTAGGCTTGGCATTTGGCAGCAAACAGGAGTAAACTGGAAGCCAACACTGAGTAGACAAAAGAAGAGAAAAGCACTTGTGGCGGCCAACTCGCTTTTGTCTACAAAAAACCCCCAATCGGTGTTAACCAACTAGGGGAGATTAGTTATCAGGGTGCATCTACCAATTTAATGTTCCCAGGTACAGAACCATCGTCCGGATAAATTTGTTCCTGGAAGTTTGTTTTTATTTTTGAATAAAAAACCCCCAGTGGTGTTAGCCAACTAGGGGAGATTAGTTATCAGGGTGCATCTACTAATTTGGTTCTTCTTGGTTTTCACACCATCCTCCGGAACAATTGAAGTGCATCATTATTATTTATTGTTTATAAATTCTGGTTTGATGGGTTCTGAAACCAATAAAAAACCCCCAATTGATGTTAGCCAACCAGGGGAAATTAGTTATCAGGGTGCATCTACTAATTTGTATCTTCTTGGTTTTCATGTCAGACTCCGGAAAATTTGGTTGGTTTTTCATGATTGATATTTGGTAATTAAATAAAAAACCCCTAGCGGTGTTAGCCAACCAGGGGTGATTAGTTATCAGGGTGCATCTACTGGTTAAATGTTCATTGGTTTTAATATTATTTCCGGAAAATTGGGTTGTATTTACATGATTGATCCTTGTCAACCAAATAAAAAACCCCCATTGGTGTGAACCAAATAGGGGAGATTAATTATCAGGGTGCATCTACCATCTAAACGTTCTCATTTAATGCACTATGCTCCGGATAAATTTCAACAAATGTAGGTGCTTGTCACTTACCGAAAAAATCCATAAGGCTAGTAGCTGGGTAGGGGAGTTAGTTATCAGGATTTGATTTTCTATACAGTTGAGCAGAAATTCTTGGGTCAAACATTGCTTTTTTTGCCAAAATTGAAAAGAAAACCCCCAGTAGGTGTTAACCTACCAGGGGAGTTGAAGATCAAGGTGCATCTACCAATAAAGTGTTCTAGTTGGAAGTAATCCAATCCGGATAAAGTTGTACCAGCACTTTAAGGCGAAACAACCCGAAAACAGAAACATTGCTCGGCAAGATGCTTCTAAAGTATCAGTTAGAGAGAAAACACTAGAAACTTTTACGGTGAAAACCGGATTTTAGGAGGCAAACAGGAGAAGTTGTGACCCAGGAATTTCACATTTCCGTGACTCCAGTAGGGCAAAATGACTACTTGGTGCGGACGGAACAAGTCGCACCTGGGGTGCCATTGGCAGAAGAACTGGTGAGTTGGCCTGTGGCTGAGTGGTTAGCGGCCGCAGGACATTTAATGAATGACCCTTTACAGTCAGTGCTACAGGGGGATGCTATAGCCAGAAACTCTGTAAACTTGGTGGCACTGGGTCAACAATTATATAATGCACTGTTTCAAGGCACTCTCAGAGATAGTTGGATTACTGCCCAAGGCATTGCCCAGAACCAACAACAGGTACTGCGCTTGCGTTTGGGATTAAAAGATACTCGGTTAGCGCGGTTGCCGTGGGAAGTGATGCACGCAGGCGATCGCCCCTTAGCCACTGGTCCTTATATCGCTTTTTCCCGTTATCAAAGTGGAATTCCTTCCACATCAAGATTACCAACACGCAACCTACCCACACCACAGGACGAAAGCGGAATAAGAGTGTTAATGGTGATTTCTTCTCCTACAGATCAAGTCCGTCTGGATTTGCTCAAACAAGAAGCAATCAAACTACAAGAAGAAATGCATCGCCAAGTCCCCCGCTCTGTGGAAAATGGTATTTATCTGCCAGAAATTGAATTGACTGTCTTGGATCAACCAGGAAGAGAAGAGTTAACCCAAGCTTTAGAACAGGGAAGATATCATGTTCTTCACTACTCTGGTCATAGTAATGTGGGTGCTAATGGGGGGGAAATATATTTAGTTAGTCGCAGAACTGGGTTAACAGAAACTCTCAGTGGTGATGATTTAGCCGGGTTGCTGGTGAATAATAATATCCAAATGGCAGTGTTTAACTCTTGTTTGGGAGCATATAGAGCAAAGTCTGATGGTTCTGGGGATACAGGAGAACGTAACTTAACGGAAAGTTTGGTGAAAAGAGGGATTAGTAGCGTTTTGGCAATGTCAGAACGGATTCCCGATGAAGTGGCGCTGACGCTGACACAGTTGTTTTACCGCAACTTAAGCCAAGGCTATCCTTTGGATCTGTGTGTGAGTCGGGTGCGTCAGGGCTTAATTTCTGCCTATGGTTCTCACCAGATGTACTGGGTATTACCGATGTTGTATTTGCATCGGGAATTTGAGGGTTTTCTGAGACCGCAACTAGGTTTATCTGCTAGTTCGGAGTTCCTCAACGACTATCAGCCTCCTGTGGGAGCATCTACTAATGCCATGTATGCGGCGGCGATAGATGATTTGGAAATACCTTTAACTCTGGAAGAGATGATGTCCTCTGAGTTGGCAAGAGAGCCTTCTGAGTTAGATTGGCTGGAGGATGATACTTGGGGGGATCTCATGGATGAAATAGATTATGATCACCCCGGTTATGATGAGGATTCAACGATTGTTGCGGATTTATTTCGCCAGTTGGGGAATCAACAAGCGCCAACTGACGAAACGCCCATGAAGGCGGAACTAGAGACACCAGTCTCCGAAAATCATCTTCATGAACAGCAACCTGCAAAAGAGGAAGAGGAATTTGATTTTTGGGGAGATAAACCAACTCCAACAACGCCCAATAATGCGCCCAATAATGCGTCCAATAATGTTGAAGGTAATCAGGTAAATTATCAACAGATACCTTTACCATCTTTTCGGCAACCACGTCGCCGTCGGCCATGGCCAATTTTAGGCATTTTGGGCGCAAGTGCTTTGGCTGTGATCATTGGTTTAAGTTGGTGGTGGAATCAGCGCCAGTCTGTAGTTCCTAAAATTCCAGTTATTCCTACTCCGACTGTTCCTGAGCCAAAAACAACACCCTTTGATTTAAAAAAATCATCAACAGGTATTGTTACTGCTAAAGCTACAGCAGAATTGAGCCAAGGTAATTTACAGGCTGGGCTAGACGCTGTGGCAGAATTACTCCATCGTGGGGCTTTAGAATCAGCAGATACGGCTTTAGCACTGATTCCTACTAAACAAAGCGAAGATCCGTCTGTGAATTTTTTCCGTGGACGATTGGCTTGGCAATTTGCCCAAACGAGAAATACAAAATACAGTATTGATGATGCCCGTCGTTATTGGGAAATTGCTGTGCGGGATCGCCCTGATTCGGTTCTGTATAACAATGCTTTGGGATTTGCTTACTATGCAGAGGGAAATTTGAATCGGGCTAATGATGCGTGGTTTAAGTCTGTGAATTTAGCACTTAAAGATCAGAATACAACCTTGATTGCAACTCCAGACGCTAATACTATCATGCCTTCAGAGGCTTTAACAGCTTATGCAGGATTAGCTTTGGGTTTATATAAATCTGCAAATAATCAATCTGCTGATAAACAAGGACAATATATTAAAGAAGCAATTAAACTGCGTCAAATGGTAATTCAGAATGAACCTGTTAAGTTTACAGTGGATAAATTAGCGCAAAATTGGCTGTGGACAGATCAGGCGATCGCAGATTGGCGATCGCTTCTTCAGGAACAAGAAAAGAGGTGATTGGTGATTGGTGACTGGTGATTGGTGACATAACTCATTGGAAACAAGTAGAGCTTGATTTACAGCTTTAGACAACGAATCTGGTTAGATATATAAACAACGCTCTGAGAAGTTAGGAATTGAAAAAAATGAAAAAAGTAGAAGCCATTATTCGTCCATTTAAGCTGGATGAGGTCAAAATTGCCTTGGTTAATGCGGGAATTGTGGGAATGACAATTTCGGAAGTCCGTGGTTTTGGACGGCAAAAAGGTCAAACTGAACGCTATCGGGGTTCAGAATATACCGTTGAGTTCTTACAAAAACTGAAGTTGGAAATTGTTGTAGAAGATAACCAAGTCGATATGGTGGTTGATAAAATCATTTCCGCTGCCCGTACTGGTGAAATCGGTGATGGTAAAATCTTCATTTCCCCTGTTGAGCAGGTTGTACGGATTCGGACTGGGGAAAAGAACACCGAAGCTGTGTAAGTTTTGAAGGTGTATAAATTGGGCGTTGTTGAATTTTCTTGTTCAACAGCGCCTTTTATTGCCTTTTATTGTTTGGTTGTGCTATACTGAGAAAGTTATAGATTACGTAACGCATAACATCTACCTTTATTTACAATATGTCTCCGTCAGAAAATTATCCTAAATATCGAGATAAAAAGACGGAACAATTTGTTTTGGGTGAAAGGGTAAAAGAGTTTCAAGCTTTTGCTAAACAAGCATATAAACGGCTTGATATTTTAGAGGCAGCAACTAGCAAAAAGGATCTAATGTTACTAACCAGTAATCATTTTGAGTCCTTAGAAGGTGATAGAAAAGGTCAATACAGTATTCGCATTAATAACCAATGGCGAATTTGTTTTAACTGGCCAGACGATGAACCAAAACCTTTCAATATAGAAATTACAGATTATCACTGAAGGAGAATTATATGGCACGTCCACCCATTCATCCTGGAGAAATTTTAGCTGACGAACTGCATGAATTAGGAATAAGTGCAAGTGAATTAGCTCGTTTGCTTCATGTCCCAAAAAATAGAATTACCGAAATAATTAATGGTAAAAGATCAATTACTGCTGATACCGCTTTACGCTTAGGACAATTTTTTGGGATGAGTGCTGAATTTTGGATGAATTTGCAGAAAAATTATGAACTCAAACTAGCTGAACAAAAAATTGGTCAAGAAATTAAAGCAACTATTTCTCCTTGGATATCCACTGGGAGTATGCAAGTTATAGCGTAAAACTTGGAACATTCCAATTTTGAAACAATAACCGCAGCAACACCAAAAACTCTCTGAAAATCTCTTGTCTTCGCTTCCTTCGTTTCTACCCTATGCCTTCGGCAAGTTACGCGAACGGGAACACCTTTAGTGAACGTGGTTCGTTAAAATTATCCTCAATAGAAAACGAATAACCCAAAAAAATCCTTACTCGACCAACTTCATCAACTGAGGAACTAAATTTTTCAAAGCATTACCCCGATGACTAATTGACTTTTTTAATTCTGGTGACATTTCGGCAAAAGTCAACTGTTTTTCTGGGACATAAAAAATCGGATCATAACCAAAACCACCTTCTCCACGAATTTCATAGAGAATTTCACCTTTACAAATACCCTCAGATTGTAAAACTATTTCTCCTTGAGGATTCGCAACTGCTATTGCACAGATAAACTGAGCTTGACGATTTTTGGTATCTCCTAATTCCCGTAATAATCGCCCAATTCTTTCTGCGTCACTATTACCATAACGGGCAGAATATACACCGGGTGCGCCATTGAGTGTATCTACAGCTAAACCAGAATCATCAGCGATCGCCCATTTTCCTGTAGCTTTGGCAATTTCTGAAGCTTTTAAACAAGCATTTTCTGCAAAAGTTTCTCCAGTTTCATCAACATCTAAATCTGCTGGTTTTAAGGTTAATTCCCAACCAGAATCAGCTAAATAAGCTTGCATTTCCCGCAATTTACCGGGGTTTCCTGTAGCTACTACGAGTGTTTTAGTCATTGGTTATTAGGGAATAGGGAATGGGGAATAGGGAATGGGGAATAGGGAATAGGGAACAGAGTTTTTGACTTTTGACTTTTGACTTGATTCTTCCCAGTCACCAGTCCCCAGTCCCCAGTCCCCAGTCCCCTAATTTGATTCTGCCCAAGTTTTAGCCCAATTTAGGGTTTGATGGACTTGTTCTAAAGTTGGTGCTTCGCAATAAAGGCGTAATACTGGTTCAGTGCCACTAAACCTAATCATTAACCAACTTTGATCAGCAAGACGGAATTTATAACCATCTATTGTATTACAATCAATGACTTTTTTACCTGCTATTTCTGTTAAAGGTTGGGTTTGTAATTGTTGTAATAATTTTCCTCTTACTTCCATACTCGCTAAGGGTAAATCTATCCGATCATAAGCTGAGGAAAAATTAGTTCTTTTCTGCAATTGTTGATAATAATCACCTAAATCTAAACCCGATTCTACTACTGCTTCTAATACATACAATGCTGATAGTAAAGCATCTCTTTCAGGAATATGGCTACCATAACCAATACCACCTGATTCTTCACCACCTAATAATACTTCTGTGGCTAACATTCTATCGGCAATGTATTTATAACCAACGGCGGTTTCAAATACAGGTAAATTCAATAAGTTCGCAACACGGGGAATTAAATCAGAACCGCTAACGGTTTTAACGATTTCCCCTGTAAAATTGCGTCTGGTTTTGAGGTGATCTATTAAGATGGGAATTAAGATTTGCGAACTGAGGAAATTAGCATTTTTATCTACTGCGGCAATGCGATCGCAATCTCCATCAAATACTAAACCTACTGTTAAACCTGAGTTATTATTGTTATTTTCTTCCCCATGATTTTTGATTTCTGTAAATAAAAGGGAAAGATATTTTGGTAAAGGTTCGGGCGCACCTCCTGCAAATAAAGGATCTCGGTTGCTGTTAATTTCTTTAACTTTTTCACCTAATAATCTACCCAAACCACTAGCAGCCGCACCGTGCATGACATCGGCAAATAATGTTAATTTACCTGATGATATTGGTTGACGAATTTTGTCAATATTTACTTTTTTTTCTAATGCTTGACAATAACTAGGCCAGGGATCAAATGTCTCTTCTTTGCCCGGAGTTGTTGCGGTTGGTACTGCTTCTGTTAATAGTGCTTCTATTTCTTTGGTAACTTCTGGAGGCACAGAACCACCAAAAGCACTCTTGACTTTTAAACCTAAATATGCGCCAGGATTATGACTAGCGGTGATGACTAAAGCGCCTAAAGCATTGAGGTCTTTTGCCGCCCAACTAAAAGCGGGAGTGGGTGCGTAGGTTTCGCTAAACAGGACATCAAAACCAACGGATTTGACAGCATCAGCGACAACACGGGCAAAATTTTCTGCCATAAAACGGCGATCGTAACCGACAATGATGGTACGGCTACTGACTGTGGAATAGTAGGTATTATATAATACTTTAGCGGCGACTGGGGCAACTATAGCTAGGCGTTCAAAGGTAAATTCATCACCGATAACACCCCGCCAGCCATCAGTACCAAACTTTATGGGGTTAGTTAAAATGGGCATGGAGATATCCTAAAAATTTCTAACAGAGGATTGTAGCATTTATAGCGGTGATTGGTGATTGGTGATTGGTGATTGGTAATTGGTAATTGGTAAAATATAATTCACCCTGTCACCTGTCACCTGTCAACTGTCAACTGTCACCTGTCACCTGTCAGCGAGGGAAGCTATAGCTAATGGTAAAACACGGTGTTCCTGAATTTGGATTCTGGCGTGTAGGGTTTCTGCTGTATCATCTGGTAATACTGGGACTGCGGCCTGCATGATAATTGGTCCGCTATCCATTTCTAAACGCAGTAAATGTACAGTACAACCAGTTATTTTCACTCCGGTTTCTAATGCTTGTTCTACAGCCCGCACACCTTTGAAACTCGGTAACAAGCTGGGATGAATATTAATAATTTTATCAGGAAAAGCGTCAATTAATTCCTGTGTTACCAAACGCATCCAGCCAGCCATAATCACTAATTCTACATCATGTTGATTAAAAGTTTTGACAATTTCTCTGTCTAAATCTTCGCGCTTTTTATAGTCACGATGATTTAATAATACAGCCTTTACTCCGTGATTTGCTGCCCTTTCTGCGGCTTTTGCTGTGGGATTATTGTAAATTAAAACTTGAATTTGGGCGTTGAGTTTCCCTGCTTGGATAGCTTGGGCAACTACTTCAAAATTGCTACCATTTCCTGAAGCCATTACTCCCAGTTTCAAAACGTTGCTAGGTTGTGAATTTTCCAGAGAAATATCAGGAGAAACTAGACTAGGTGTGCCATCAATGGGGTAATATTGACTCATAAACTCTCATAAAATTATGAATATACTGTGAATGTCTAAGATTATCATGAAACCATCCCGTTTTTCTCCTTCGGAACTACTAGATAATGATACTGCTGCGGCTTGGGTTTTTCTCACTCCAGCACTGATTTTGTTAGGTTTATTTATAATTTGGCCTATTGCCTATTTGTTTTATCTCAGTTTTACTGCTGGTAGTTTTACTTCATCTGGTATTTATTGGGTAGGTTTTAAAAATTATTGGCGGTTGTTGCTAAACTCTGATTTTTGGCAAGTTCTGTTTAATACCGTTTATTTTACTTTTGGTAGTCTTATTCCCAGTTTGGTGATTCCTTTGGGATTAGCGGTATTATTAGATCGTTCTTTAGCTTTGCGGGGACTTTTGCGAAGTGCCTATTTTCTCCCTTCTATTATCTCACTGGTTGCGGCTGGTTTAGGTTTTCGTTGGTTGTTTCAAAATACTGGTCCTGTAAATGGATTTTTAGATTTTTTTGGTGTTGCACCCATATCTTGGTTAGGTGATACTTTTTGGGCAATGCCTGTGATAATTTTATTTAGTATTTGGAAACAAATCGGGTTTAATATGGTGGTTTTTTTGGCTGGGTTGCAAGCTATTCCTCCCAGTCTTTATGAAGCAGCAGAATTAGATGGTGCAAATGGTTGGCAGAAATTTTGGCATATTACTTTACCAGGATTAAGACCTACTTTAATCTTTGCGACTGTCACCACGGGAATTTTTACATTACGAAGTTTTGAACCTGTTTATGTGATTACAGGAGGCGGTCCTTTAAATTCTACTAATTTGTTAGTTTATTACACTTATCAAGAAGCTTTTGGTCAATTTGATTTTGGTTACGCCGCCGCAGTTGCTACTGTGTTATTAGTGGTGACTTTGGTGTTAGTTTATTTGCAGTTACAAACCTGGGGAGATAATTGATAATTGACAATTGACAATTGATAATTGATGATTCATAATTCATGATTATCAATTACTACCCAATCACCAATCACCAATCACCAATCACCAGTCACCAATCACCAATCACCAGTCACCAATCACCAATCACCTTTAAAACTCTTTTTTCAAGAAGATCAAAATGGCGATCGCCAACAACATGAAACTGTAAAGTAAGCCATAACCAGCATTACTTAATAGTGTCATAGTATCCGGTATTGCTTGCAGTCCATAAACGGCATCATTTTTTAAATCTAAGCGAGATAAATCTGGGAGTATGAGATATAAACCTTGGGTAATTCTTTCTACCGCAGGGTTTTCACTGAGGCGACCTAATGCGACTAAATCTTTGGTAATATTGCCCATTAAATAGACGGCAAATGTTAAAGCTGTGGCTATTAAGGAACTGGTAAAAACTCCTAATGTGACAGCTACAGCCGTAATTAAAGTTAATTGTAAAAATAAGAAAAGTATGGCTAAAAGAATGCTGGGTAGGGGATAGGACATTTTACCAAGTTGCAAAAATACCAAATAAATAAATGTCATAGATGCTAGAAGTACACCCAACACACCTGATAAACCTAAGTATTTACTGGTGATAAATTCACTGCGGCTGATAGGTTTAGCAATTAACATGAAAATAGTCCGTTTTTCAATTTCTTTGTTGACAAGTCCTGTGCCAATAAAGACTGCAACAATTAAACCAATGATATTCATTACTGCTAAACCCACATCTAAAAAGATTTTGTCTTGGGTTGTAGCTGCAAATTCAAAAATTGCCCGGTTAGCAACAGCAAGGATAATTGCATAAAAACCGATAATGTAGAGGATGCGATCGCGTATCACTTCCTGAAATACGTTTTTTGCCATTACAAATGTTCTGACTGCGTTCATATTTTTTGGTAATTGGTAATTGGTAAGTGATAACTAAATCTACTGTTGTGGTGGTGGTGAACCAAGGAAAAATCTGCTGTTGCGTTCGCATTTAATTGCTGCTACCGCATTTTTATTTTCTAGACTTTTAACAGTTGATACTGGCTGAATTTGACAAGATTTTTGCAGATAAAATCCCCTACCATTAGCAGTTGGTCCTTGCCAAATACTCAGAATATCTAATCTATAACCAGATTTGATATTGACTACACGCGGTTCTATTTTCCATAGTCCTTTTTCTTCGTATTCGCCGAGGTTTTGGTTAATCATTCTTTTACCCAAATTGCCTACTTGTTGGTTAGCTTCTAGTAACCATCTTTCTACTTCTGACCAAGTTCTTCTGGATATTTGTTCTTCTATTAGCGGTTGAATTTTATTTAAAATCATATTACCGTTTTCTGGTCTTTTTGATTTTGGTTCTAGTTTAATTACAAAGGCGCTGCGTTGAAAATTATCTGCGGATAAACTGGGATATTCTTTTAACCATTTATCTATAACAAAGTAAAACTGAATCCAGCAACTTATCAACATCGACCAAGCAAGTAAAATAATGATTTTTTGGCGTGCTTCTAACTTGGGAAGGGTAGCTTTTGTTGATGTACCTGTTCCTGAGAAAAATTCTGGGATGGCGGTAATTATAGCTGCAATTGTCGGACAAAGAACTATAGTTCTAGGTGTAACTACATTTTCCTGATGTCCAAAAGCAAATATACTGACTAAAAACCCAGTGATTAATGCACCTACTGGCATAAAAGTTCCTGGAACTCTTGCAGGACCATCGGTGGTATACCAAGCTGTACCTGCAATTAAAAATCCCCAACCTGTTAAGGCAATTATATCTTTGATTAGTCCTGTGGCAAAATATGAATTTACCCACGCGAAAAGGCTTAAATAGATAAATGTCTGCCAAGAAAAAGCTTTGGGAGGCATGACAAGTTTTTGAATGCCCAAAAATAAATCTTGAACAAATTTAAATAGCTGTATTACTTCTTTAAACAATGATGAATTCATATTTGCACCTATTTTTAGCTATTTTTACCTGGCTGATGTTTTCACTTAGTTTCTCAATTTCTCAATTTAATTCCTAATCACAAAACCACGAATGACTAAAATTAATGAAATAGCGGTATAACTCAAGGAATTGGCGATTAAAGTAGTAGTAATTAAGCTGGTATTTTGTAATTTAATTCTTTCGCTAATAAGGATTTTTTGGCGCTGAGTGGTGTCTGTGCTTTCTTGTTTTTTACCCCCTTCATCTAAGGTAATAATCAACAGTTTTAACAATGCAAACTTGACTAAAAATGTACCAAAGAAAACCAGAAAGCCAATGAGAATTAGAGAATTCTGTATGCTGGCGCTTTTAAAGGTATTAAAAAATATATAACTAATCAATTCTGACTTGATACCTACAGCTAATATTGGTTCGACCATAAAAAATACATTCCAGCCAATGACACTGGAAAAAACGTTCATAGCTATGGCGTAAAAAATGCTGGTTTTTTTGTCAAATTTGAGTGATCTATTGAGAAAGTACCCTTCTAGGGGAATGGCAATTAGTAAAAATAAAGTTTCAAACAAAATTGCCCCAAGGGGTAAAATTCTCGGTAATGTTAATTCGTCTGACATAAAGCTTCTATAAATGATAAAGTTTGAGATTTTTCAGGACGCAGGAGATAGGAGGCAGAAGGCAGGAGGAAACCACGTTTAAAAACGTAGGATTGAGTATAACATTGAATGAATCAATTTCTTGATATACCATGAAAGTATAACTGAGATTATACGGATGATGGGGGAAATTATCTCATTTTTCTGAGCATTTTTTCTCTAATTGTGCCAGGGAGTGGAAGTCGTGGCTACACAGACAAAATTTATCTACGTGGGTTTTAGGTTTTGACTACTGACTGCTGACTGTTGGTGAATTAGTTGGTAATACGTCCTGAGGTTCGGTAAGATCAGAAACAGCCACGTTACAGCTTTTCTAAAGTTTTCCAAAAATGACAAGAAATGGCATCGGTATTCGCACAGCACAAGCGCGTTCTGAACGCCTCACGGGTCAAATTCATGTTTATGATGGTGTGGGTAAAGGTAAGTCCCAAGCAGCTTTAGGGGTGGTTCTGCGCTCTATTGGGCTAGGTATCAATGCTGAGAGTAACTTTGATCGTGTGTTACTGTTGCGGTTTTTAAAGGGTCCAGAACGTGATTATGATGAGGATGGAGCGATCGCCGCTTTGCAGCGTGGTTTTCCCCATTTAATTGATCAGGTTCGCACTGGTAGAGCGGAATATTTCGGCCATGATGAAATTACCCCTTTTGATCGCGCAGAAGCAGCACGGGGTTGGGATGTAGCTAAAGGTGCGATCGCCTCTGGTTTATATTCTGTTGTGGTTTTAGATGAAATTAACCCTGTTTTAGATTTGGGTTTGCTTCCTGTGGATGAGGTGGTAAACACTTTAAAATCTAAACCCCAGGAATTAGAAATTATTACCACAGGTCGGGCAGCACCGCAACAATTACTGGATATTGCCGATCTGCACTCGGAAATGAAACCCCAACACCACCCCACAGCCAAAGAATTATTGATTGAAGGTATAGAAATTTATACTGGCGCTGGCAAAGGTAAATCTACTAGTGCTTTAGGCAAGGCTTTACAGGCAATAGGTAGGGGGATTAATCATCCTGGTTCTACCCGTGTATTAATTATGCAGTGGTTGAAGGGTGGTAGTGGATATACTGAAGATGCAGCGATCGCCGCTTTGCAGCAGTCTTATCCTGAAGTAGTGGATCATTTACGCTGTGGAAGGGATGCGATCGTGTGGCGTAATTCTCGGCAAGAATTAGATTATGTAGAAGCGGAAAGAGGTTGGGAAATTGCCAAAACAGCGATCGCTTCTGGTGTGTATAAAACTATCATCCTCGATGAACTTAATCCCACCGTTGATTTAGAATTACTCCCTGTTGAACCAATTGTACAGGCTTTGCTGCGTAAACCAAAAGACACGGAAGTTATTATTACTGGTCGTTGTCAAAATCAACCTGCATACTTTGATTTAGCAAGTATTCATTCTGAGGTTTATTGTCATAAACATTACGCTAATCAAGGTGTGGAATTGAAGCGGGGGGTTGATTTTTAAGAAGTTTTATTCATGTAGGGATAATTCATGAATTACCCCTACATAAAATTATATTTTTGTGTATTTTTCCTCCTCCTTAGCGCCTCTGCGCCTCTGCGTGAGAAAAAACATCCCTTTCCTGATATCCTAAAACCGAGAAAAATAAAAATACAGGAAAATGGGAACAACAACCTTTCCCCAACCCAACCCCCAAGCAAAAATGCGCCTATTTTGCTTACCCTACGCAGGAGGTAGCGCCATGATATTTCGTACCTGGCCTAGTCATTTACCCCCAACCATTGAAGTCTGTCCTATAGAAATTCCTGGTAGGGGAAAACAAATGAAATTTCCTCCCTACACAAAAATGCAGCCTTTAGTTGAAGAAATAGCGAAAAATCTCATCCCGTTTTTAGATAAACCCTTTGCTATTTTTGGACATAGTATGGGTGGACTCGTTGGTTTTGAATTAGCTCGTTTACTGCGCTCAGATTATAATTTAACACCATTACATTTATTTGTTTCTGCTCGCAATGCTCCCCAAGTTACACCCACAAAAAGAAAAATTTACAATTTACCAGATGATGAATTTTGGCAAGCAATTTGCAATTTTAATGGTACTCCTGATGGTGTCATAGGAAATGAAGAACTGATCCAAATTTTTCTGCCTATTCTCCGGGCTGATTTTACAGTTTTAGAAACTTATGTTTACACCCATCAACCACCTTTTGATTTTCCCATTAGTGTTTTTGGTGGACTGCAAGATCCCGCATGTACTGATTATGAATTAGAAGCATGGCAAGAACAGACGACAGCAGCTTTTTCTTTACATAAGTTTTCTGGTGATCACTTTTTTATTCGTGAACATGAAAAAGTTTTACTACAATATATATCTCAATATATCTCATAAGTTAGAATGAATATATTTTTTTTACTTTATAACTCTACCTAAGAGGGATTTTTATTTTTTGTTTTTTTGATAAAAGTTTGACTGCTGCATAGCCTTCAATAATGGACAATTACCTCTTCCTTAAAGGAAGAGGCTTAAAAAAGCGGCATTTTTGGCTTTTTCCCTGGGAAAGAGAGGTTTTAAAGCTGGAATTAAACAATTAATTATCAATTATCAATTGTCCATTGTCCATTGATAACTGAGGGTAATGTTGAGATATTTACAACTAACATAAGGTGCATTTTTTATAGCCATACTTGTAACAAAGTGTGAAACAATGTAGCAGGTACGGCTATTGCGATTTCTATAGCTATAAAACCGAACCTACTAAATTTAAATCTTGGTGTTATTGTTGAATTAGGAAGCAAAAGATAAAGCTTCACGCAATAAAAAATTTAAAAAATATACGAGTATTGTTTGCCATATGTGAAGCTGAAAATTAAGCCTCCGCAAGCCAAATACAGCATTGTATAGGAGATAGTTATGGCATTAGTTCGTTGGGACCCTATCCGCGATCTTGAACGCTTAGAACCTTTCCGCGAACTTGAACGTTGGGACCCTTTCCGCGAAATTGATACTTTACAAAGGCGGATGAATCGTTTGTTTGAAAGAATGATACCAGGTGATGGAGGTGAAAGGGGAGGGTTAACTTTTATCCCTGCTGCTGAACTCGAAGAAACTGATGATGCCTATAAATTGAAATTAGAACTACCTGGTTTAGAAGCCAAAGATGTGAATGTTGAAGTAACTCCTGAAGCTGTTTCTATTACTGGTGAAAGGAAATCTGAAACAACAACTGAAAGAGAAGGTTACACTCGTTCCGAATTTCGTTATGGTAAATTCCAACGAGTAATTCCATTGCCTTCTACTGTGCAACATGAACAAGTTCAGGCTGAATATAAAGATGGTATTTTGCGGTTGAACTTGCCGAAAACAGAACCAGAAAAACAAAAAGCTTTCAAAGTTAATCTCGGTTAATTTTTAAGCTATTAGCTATCAGCCGTCAGACTATTTCTAGCCTGAGAAAGGGACTTCCAAATAAAAAAATATTCAATTAATTCTTGTGGGATAGGCCGGACAGCCTGCCCTTACACTCGGACGGGCTAGAAGCCCATCCCACAAGATTGGATAATTTATTTCTTGGAAGTCCCTAAATGAAATGTTGAAACTTTCTATTAAAAGCTGACTGCTGATAGCTGATTGCTGACTTCAAAACTTCTACTCAAGTCCAGGGGGAAGATATGGCAAAGGTAGTAGGAATTGATTTAGGAACTACTAATTCTTGTGTTGCTGTGATGGAAGGTGGGCAACCTTTAGTAATAGCTAATTCTGAAGGTCAACGCATCACTCCTTCTGTGGTAGCTTACACTAAAACTGGTGAACGTTTGGTAGGTCAAATTGCTAGACGACAAGCGGTAATGAACCCAGAAAATACTTTTTATTCTGTGAAAAGGTTCATTGGTCGCAAACATGAAGAAATTACCCATGAAGCAACGGAAGTTTCCTATAGGACACTGCGTGATAGTAATGGTAATGTAAAACTCAGTTGTCCCGCAGTTAATAAACAATTTGCACCAGAAGAAATTTCTGCCCAAGTTCTGAGAAAGTTAGTTGATGATGCTAGTAAATATTTAGGAGAAAAAGTTACTCAAGCAGTAATTACTGTTCCTGCTTATTTTAATGATTCCCAACGCCAAGCTACTAAAGATGCAGGTAAAATTGCTGGTTTAGAAGTTCTCCGCATTATCAATGAACCAACAGCAGCAGCATTGGCTTATGGTTTGGATAAAAAACAAAATGAAACTATTTTAGTATTTGACCTTGGTGGCGGTACTTTTGATGTTTCTATTTTGGAAGTTGGGGATGGTGTGTTTGAAGTTAAATCTACCAGTGGGGATACTCATTTAGGTGGTGATGACTTTGATAAAAAGATTGTTGATTGGTTAGCACATGAATTTCAAACTAATGAAGGTATTGATTTAAGGAAAGATAAACAGGCATTACAAAGATTAACGGAAGCAGCAGAAAAGGCAAAAATTGAACTTTCTAGCGCCACTCAAACTAATATCAATTTGCCCTTTATTACGGCTACCCAAGCAGGTCCTAAACATTTGGATATGACATTAACAAGGGCTAAGTTTGAGGAGATGACGGCGGATCTTTTAGATCGTTGTCGTAAACCAGTACAACAAGCATTGCAAGACGCAAAACTGACAAATGCCCAACTTGATGAAATTGTTTTAGTTGGTGGTTCTACTCGTATTCCCGCTGTGCAAGAATTAGTGAGAAGAATAACAGGAAAAGACCCCTGTCAAGGTGTGAATCCTGATGAAGTTGTAGCGGTAGGTGCTGCTATTCAAGCGGGTGTTTTATCAGGTGAAGTTAAAGATATTTTACTGCTTGATGTCACTCCTTTATCTTTAGGCGTGGAAACTCTGGGCGGTGTGATGACTAAAATCATTGGCCGTAATACAACTATTCCTGTGAAGAAATCAGAAATTTTCTCTACTGCGGCTGATGGTCAAAGTAATGTGGAAATTCACGTTTTACAAGGTGAAAGAGAGTTAGCAAAAGATAATAAAAGTTTGGGTACTTTCCGTTTAGATGGTATTCCTCCAGCACCCAGAGGTGTACCACAAATTGAAGTTACCTTTGATATTGATGCTAATGGTATTCTTTCCGTGACTGCTAAGGATAAAGCCACTAATAAACAGCAGTCAATTTCTATTACTGGTGCTTCTACTCTTGATAAACGAGATGTAGAAAAAATGGTGCGGGATGCGGAAGCTCATGCACAGGAAGATAGAAAAAGACGTG
The DNA here is from genome assembly GCF_014696235.1 of Sphaerospermopsis sp. FACHB-1194. Taxonomy (NCBI): domain Bacteria; kingdom Bacillati; phylum Cyanobacteriota; class Cyanophyceae; order Nostocales; family Aphanizomenonaceae; genus Sphaerospermopsis; species Sphaerospermopsis sp. FACHB-1194. Next base: position 67,585 of record NZ_JACJPU010000007.1, read on the forward strand.
AACAAATTGATACTAAGAATTTAGCTGATTCTTTAGTTTATCAAGCTGAAAAAGAACTCAGAGACTTGGGTGATAAAGTCAGTGCTGGTGATAGAAGTCGAGTTGATGAGTTAGTCAAAGATTTGCGGGAAGCTATCAATCAAGATAATTTTGATCGGATCAAGTCTCTTAGCAGTGAATTACAGCAAACTTTGATGCAAATTGGTAGTGCGGTTTATGCCCAAGCGGGAAGACCAGATGTAAGTCCTGATGGAAGCAGTCGAGAAGCACAAGGTGGTCGGGGTGAAGATGTGATTGATGCTGATTTTGTGGAGTCCCAATCATAGGATATCAAGGAGTCAGGAGTCAGAAGATCAAGGAGATCCCCGACCACAAGTCAGGGATCTATTTCTCAAACAAAATAAATAGGGTTTGCTGAAAAAGTCTTGTCGTGGAGACAGGGAACAGTTTGAAGAGTTCGATGAGAGCGATTTTTCCTTTGTGTAGAAATTAAATGCAAGGTTTTTGAGATCCCACCTCGTAAAGTCTTGCACTTTTTTAACTTCCAGCAGGCTAAGACCCTTTACTTGTAATATTTTCACATTTATTCAGCAAGCCCTAAATAATGAATCATAAATTACAACAGATGAACAAATTCATTAGGTGATTTCATCCATGAGGAGGATGGTTTGACTATCAAATTTATGCAAAGTTATCCAGATGATCAGTAGATAGAGATGAACAAATAGAAAGATTTAAATTAAATATCAAATGTCATCTTCAGGAAAGGGGAGATTAGCGGCAAAATCTCAGAAGTTGAGATGGCTTTGCTGTTTATTCTTAACTATACAAATGTTTATCCTATTTGACTTTATTTTAAGGATTTGAATAAAACTTGCAGTAAAACACACACTGAAATTGTTTTGTTTGCTTGAATAGCTATATTAAGAGTACAGAACTGGGCAATTCTTAAATTATGGCTACCAAGATCATTGATGTGAGAGAATATACTGTTAGAGCGCATAAAAGACAGATTCACACTCGTGTTTTTCATTTTGTTTGTAAAGAATGTAATCAAGCGACAAAACGGGAAACCTTTGGACCTAGACCTTTATATTGTGAAAGTTGCCGTCCTCCTCAACCTCCGAAAAAATCTGCTCATGATCCTAGAAAACTGAAGCCTCATGCGATGAATTACAAAAGTGACATTGAATTAGAATAATTGAAGTAATATGAACACCCAAGAACAATTACAACCTCCTTCAGAGGTATTTATTAGACCATTGTTGGAATTACGAGACTATTATGCTGGTCTGGCACAAGAGTACCAACGGCTATTTATTGAAGCGCGATCGCAATTGGATCATGTGGAAGCTTTGTTGTCTCCTTGGTCCTGTCCTGATGAACATGAAGTTTCAGAATTAGCAACTGGTGATCCACAAGGTTCCCGTTTGTTTTTGGCATCAGATCATCAGTCTGATTTAGACTTGTTGGAGTCTGTAGAGTCAGAACCTTCTCACTCTCAAGAATGGAAAACAAATGGTTCAAGTGCTGCGTCTACAAAAGCAGCAGTTTCTCATGCGAGAAATACCTCTTTGGATAGTTATGAACATTTTACGAAGGGGGCGGAAATTCCCATGCTTCCTGAATATCAATCTCTGACTCGGATGGAAGCTTTGAGAATTTTATTGCATGAATATGCTGGTACTGTATGCCATATAGATTTTATTGTGCGATCGCTCTATGGTGAGTTAGAATCTACTATCTTTAAAATCGTCAAAGGTAGGGTTCAATCTTCTCTGACTCAAGGTAGAGAAAGGGGTTATTGGTCGGCTATTCCTAACGAACCTGGTTGTTATACTCTGGCTTTAAGTTTGTTAGATCCCAATCATCATAATGGCTCATCTACTCGTAGTAAAAGTAGAAGAAAAAAGCCTGTGGCTGTAACACACTCCAATGATATTCCCATGCTCAAAAAATATGAGGGTCAATTTTTAATTGATGCTTTGACATCTTTTTTAGGTGAACATAGAGGGCGGGTTTTTGGTGTGAATGAAGTCATTAATGGTATCTATGGAGAACTTGATGATCGGGACATGAGAGAGGTAAAAAATAAGGTTCTCAATGAATTATCTAGAGGTCATCGCACAGGTAGATTTTCTAGAGTTCCTAACCAAATTGGTTTCTATACCTGGGATGCAAGGATGATATCCAGAAGGATGTAGGGCATTGGGCATTGGGCATTGGGCATTGGGGTTATTCATCTTCCCCTGCCTCCTGCCTCCTGCCTCCTGCCTTCTGTCCCCAGTCAGCTATCTCATATCGTAACCAAACAAATTGGGGTCAACTTCTCCTAGTTTTAAATCTGCTAATCCGTATTCTGCCCAGCGTCTTTCTACCATTGCGGCAATATCAGGATCAGATTCTAAAGGTGCGCCCCATTCATGTTCTGTTTCTGGGGGAATTTTGGTGGTTGCATCTATGCCCATTCTCCCCCCTAAACCAAGTTTTTCACTCGCAAAATCTAAGGTGTCAAAGGGGGTATTTGGTAATATAAATACATCCCTGGTTGGGTCAACTTTAGAACTAATTGCCCAGACAACTTGACGCGGATCACGAATGTTGATATCTTTATCCACAACTATCACAAATTTAGTATATGTGAATTGGGGTAAGGCACTCCAAAAAGCTAAAGCTGCTCGTCTTGCTTGTCCAGGGTATGCTTTATCAATAGAAATAATTGCTGCTTTGTAACTTAATGCTTCCATTGGCAGGAAGAAGTCAACTATTTCTGATACTTGTTGCCGTAAAATTGGGGTATAGATGCGGTTAAGGGCGATCGCCATCATTGCTTCTTCTTTGGGTGGACGACCGCTAAAGGTGGTAAGATAAATCGGGTCTTTGCGGTGTGTCATACACTGAAACCGCACTAAAGGCGAATCTTCCACACCGCCATAATATCCCATGTGATCGCCAAAGGGACCGTCGGGTAAAACTTCCCCTGGGGTGATAGTTCCTTCTAAAACAAATTCTGAATCTGCGGGTACTTCTAAATCTACTGTTTTACACTTGGCTAATTGTACCCCAGAACCGCCATAAAGTCCCGCAAATAACCATTCTGATAAATCTACGGGAATGGGTGTGGCTGCTGCCATAATGATTAAAGGATCGACTCCAAGGGCGATCGCCACTTCTAATTTTTTACCACGTTCCGCCGCTTTGCGTAAATGTCTCGCACCCCCCCGCACCGATAACCAGTGTACGGTCATAGTATTACTAGATTGCAGTTGCAGACGATACACACCTACATTTGGCGTACCTGTTTCACAATCCTTGGTAATTACCAATCCCAGTGTAATTATCTTTCCGGCATCTCCCGGATAAGGACGTATTAAAGGTAACTTAGTTAAATCTAAATCATCACCTTCCACAACCACCTGTTGACAAGCGGGGAAAAAATCCCTTCCCGGTTTCGCTTTGACAACATCAAACAGCACTTTACCAAAATCTATCGCTTGAGAAATCTTTTTCGGGGGTTTGGGTTGCTGAAGCATACTTAACTTCCTCCCCAAAGTTTCCAACTCCTCTGGTTTTTCCATATTCATAGCCCAGCATATCCTTTCCACCGTCCCCATCAAATTCACTGCAACGGGGAAAGATGCACCTTTGACATTTTCAAAGATTAAACCTGGACCACCTTTTTGCAGCATTCGGTTAGAAATTTCCGCAATTTCTAGTTCAGAGTCTACTAAAGCCGAAATTCGCTTTAATTGTCCTCTTTCTTCCAGAATTTTAATAAATCCCCGTAAATCTCGTGCCATATCCCTCAGAGTTAAGAAGTGTAAAGTCTTCTTGATCTTAACTTGATATTTGGGTAGTTTGTTTGTACTGAATAAATTAGGATTGGCAAAATTAAACGCAGATACTTTAATTAGGTGTCAGTCTAAAAGTTCGATTAGTTCATCTTTTGTTAAATCTGCATCTCGCATTATTTTTAATAATAGACCTTTACCAATGGTTTTACCACTATGACAAGGAATAGAAACAACTCGATCATCTTGATGTTTCATTCTGACATGACTACCTTTTTGTCTCACTATATAAAAACCTATTTTTTGTAATGCGGTAATTAATTCTTCTCCTGTAATTGCTGGTAATTTAGTGATGATAAAACTACTTTGCTTACTCCTATAAATTCTGTTATTGACTCTTCTCCTAATTCCTCTAAACACATTTTAATTACTTCTTTAATATTAGTGATCAATTCATCAATGGTTTCTCCTTGACTATAACAGGCTTTCAGTTGAGGCACTTCACCAATATACATACCATCTTCATCTCTTTCAATTACTACATAAAATTCTTTATTTTTCATGGTTTTGTTTGTCACTGCTATAGTTTTCTGGCAGGTTCATTATGTCGGATTTTTATTATAACACAAACGAAAGATACCCGACTTCCTAATTGAATATTTGGTAAAGAATGTTAATTTATCAAAGAAGTCGGGTATCTAAATGCAGTTTTAGTTAGCATCATTACATTTGAGATATTTAGTAAAACATTTCTCACTTTGCTGACAAGCAAAAATTAAGAAATATAAAGATTTTTACCCTTACATTGATATTTTTATAGTATTTATGTACATTTCATGGTATGCTAAAATAAGAGATATTTTTTTTCAAATGGCGAAAAATATGGAAAATTTACTTCCTCAAAACATTTTGCAATTAAGTATTGCTGAAAGAATCCAATTAGTACAAGATATTTGGGATAGTATCACCATAGAGTCTAATGATCTAACTATTAGTGATACTCAAAAACAAGAATTAGAAAGACGTTTAGAACTCTATTATCAAAATACTCATCAAGTATCAACATGGGAGGAAGTTAAAAAAAGATTTAATCGTTAGTAATTCATTGTTTATTGAAATATGACTTATAAAATTTTGATTACACCAGAAGCAGAACTTGATTTAGAGGATGCTTTCAATTGGTATGAACAGCAAATATCTGGATTAGGTTCTGAATTTATTCGTGTGGTTGATGCTAGTTTTTCTGCAATTCAAAGAAATCCTTTTGCTTATCCAATTATTCATCAAGAAGTGAGGAGAAAGTTAATTCGTAAGTTTCCTTATGGATTACTTTATGTGATTATAGATGACAATATTTCGATTATTGGTTGTTTTCATGTGAAGCGTGATCCGCAGCAGTGGGAAAGACGTTTATAGGATTTTATATTATTCATAGTGACAGATCCCCGACTTCTTAATTTCATCTTGGGTAAATAATCATCATTTATCAAAGAAATCGGGGATCTTGTTTTTAAATTAAGAAATATAAAGATTTTTACCCTGACCTTGACATTTTTATAGTATTTATGTACTATATATGATATAGAAACAATCAAAACATCTCTAATTAGATTCTTTACAACATATTATAACATCACCCCAATCAGGTATAAATTGATTGATCCTGGACAATATTCCTTGTAAAATTACCATCGGCAAAATTATGACAAGTCAAAAAACCAAGTTTGCTGTTTATAATCTCGCGGGTAAGGAAAAAGCTTTTTATTTAACTGAAAAGGTAAAACTGGAAATTAAGCCAGATGCAATTCCTAAAAAAATGATTGCTCATAGTATCATGATTGTTGATCGTTCCGGTTCAATGTATTATGATATTGAGGCTTTAAAAGAAACATTAATCAAACTTTTGACACTGGATGAATACAGCAACTCAGAATTAGTGGTAACGCTAATTTCCTACTCTTCTAAAGGTGACTTAACCTGTCATTTTCAGCGTGTACCGATTCAGGAGGTAATGCAGCCAGATTCAGATTACATTGCTGATATCAAAGCTATTCGTGCTACTTATTTAACTTGTATTTCTCAATCTTTGAAATTAGCTAATGAATTGATTCATCCTGATGAATTAACTGCAATTACTTTACACAGTGACGGCTATGCTAATGATAGCAGTTTTAATTCTGAATCTAAGGCAATAGAGGGAATTTGTAATGATTTGAAAAACAAGGAAGTTTTTGTTAACACCATTGCTTATTCTTGCTCTTCTGATTTTAAATTCCTCGCTAAAATCGCTAATTCTGTTTCTGGTGTTTGTATCCAAGCTGGGAATATTAAGGAAGTTTATGATGCTCTTTATAACACTGTAAATGTGTTAAAAGAAGCGACGGGAATAGTCATAGAAGAAACCTTAGCTAGTGACTACAGTTATCAAGTTTTCTTTTCTCCCACTGCTGAAAAAATTAATGGTACAAACCAAACATTAAAAGTTTTTGGTTTAAAACCAGAAGACGAAGCTTACATCTATAAATATAAGCAAATTACCAAAGCAGCTTATGAACAATTAACAGATGTTCTGGTGGCACAAAATGATCCATCTGTTTATATTTTTGCCAAAGCAAATTTAGCTGATGGAAATTTGAATACTGCGAAATACGCGCTTGCGAGTACCTTCAATGCAACCTTAACCGCAAGACACGCAAAAGCTTTAACTAATGAAGACATTGCTGATTTTACCAAAGATTTAGAAATTGCCATTTTTTATCCTCATGTTTTAGCTGAACATGAAATTTTAGATTATGTCAAAGTTAATGATAAAATTTCCGTTTTGGCATTGATTGATATTTTATCAAAACATCATCAACATATCATTATTAACCTCAAACATCTGAAAGAAACTTATCAAAGAAAGGGTATTAAGCGGGTTAATGGTACAACGGGAGAAAATGGAGAATTAATCAAACCTTGGTTAGAAATAGAATATATTGAACCAGGTGATTATGTGCAGATGGGAACTTTTGATATTAACCGCAATACCGCAACTATTAATATGATGCTTACGCAAAAAGTGAAGCTGGTAAAAGCGGAAGATAAAACCCCCATTACTGAAGTTGCAGGTGTGTTATTAAATGATTTAACGACTTTTAATAATTATACCATTGTCAGTGATGGAGAAATTAATGTTAAGACTTTAAAAGTGAAAATTAGCAGTAAAAAAGCATTTGATGAATTGCAAGCGGTAGGGGTTATTGATAGGGAGGAATTTGATTTTCAAAAAGAATATACTTTGCAATTAGCAGATTTACCTTTAGTCAGTTTTGAAGGTAATTATAGCAGTGTGGAAGGTTTATTTACTCAACTGGCAGAAATTAAAACTTTAATGAGTATTTTATCTGCTCATTTACGGGAAGAGTCAGATGTATTTATTCCTGCACAAATTGAAGAATTGAAAAAACATTATCTTTCTAAAAGTCTGTATCTGAATTTTCCCACCACTAACGAATATACAGATTTGAAAGCAGCTTTATCTGATGGTAGTGTAGATTCAAGGGTGAGTTATAAGATTGATATTGGCAGTTTAGAAATTGTGAATTTTAATAAATTGTCTTCTGCTAATCAATTTCTTGATAAAAGATATGAAGTTTATGATTCAGAAACTGGGGAAATTTTCAAGAAACCAACTTTTGAATTAGCTTTTCAGGAAAATATTGCTTTTCGTAGTAAAGCTGTTGCTTCTAGGAATAAATTTACAAAAGCAGATGATTTAATGAAAGCTGTTTTTGATGATTTTCTGGGAATAGAAACAACGGGTAAATTTGCAGAAATTTTAAACTTGGTTGGTGCTGGAATTTTGGCTTTATTACTACAAGCAAAACACGCAGGTACACCTGTGGATAAACAGGAAATTATCGATGCGATGACAACAGCAAAACAGAAGTTAGAGAGTTACACAGAAAAAGTTTATCGAGAGAAAATTTCACCTTTAGTATTTTATATTGGTGCGACGGGTTTGTTACCTGATGACATGAACACTCAAGCGATGACTGCGGATGAAATTAGTAGTAAATATCCTGATTTGCAGTTTTCTAAATCTGAGCAAGAAGGGACATTTTTCGTAGTTGGTGATACTGTAATTAGTGTGTATGCAGAAAATGAATATTACAGTAAAAAACCTGTGAGTGTGAGTTAGGTAATTTCGGTAGCAATGCGATTTTCTGGGATGACTCCAACGGGAGAGCGATCGCTAATTAGGGGTTGTTGAATAAATCTGAAAAAAATCAAGGGATTGATGATGCGTAACCATACTTCTGGACCCTCACAGATAACTTGATCAATTGATTCCAGGAATTTAGTAATTTACTATTATAGATGTCTGATTTTTATAATTTTAGTAGTTGGAGCTTGAGAAGGATGATATTAACGAAACGGAAGAGTAGAAGCATTGCTGCTATTTTAGCTTTTTCTGGCACACTAACAATTTCAGGTTTACATAAATTTTACTTGGGACAGCCATTATGGGGAATTTTGTATGTATTGTTATCTTGGACACCAATTCCCAAAGTAGCTAGTGCTATAGAAGGGGTTTGGTATTTAGCGCAAGATGAAGAAGCTTTTGACCGAAACTTTAATTTTGGGAAGTCGGCAGTTAAAGTTTCACCACAGGTCAGTAATCAAGTAGAATCGGTAGCTAATGCCTTACGTGAGTTAGATGCTTTGCGCCAAGATGGCTTAATTTCTGAGTATGAATTTGAGCAAAAGCGCCGTCAGATGTTAGACCAGATTTCTTGATGTAATTAATATTTGTCTATAAATTCGGCGAAGTTTTACAATACCATGATAAACTGGCTACCTTTAAATCTCAAATTACAAAAACTCCGAGCTAAACTGCTCAATGATCCCTATTATCGTCTACAATCTGGGGCAGAAATTCAGATGGCCGTACAACTGGGGATGCGTATTGATGCTAATCAAGCGACTGTAGATGATTGGTTACGTTTGCCAGGGTTATCTATTCATCAAGGGCGATCGCTCGTAGAACTATCACGTTCAGGTGTTAAATTTTATTGTATTGAAGATATAGCAGCGGCTTTGAGTGTTCCTGTACAAAGGCTAGAACCACTGAAACCACTGTTAAATTTTAGCTACTATGATGATGGATCTCTCGCTAATACTACGCAAGTAAATCCCAATACCGCAACGGTAGAGAGTCTGGCGAAAATTCCATTGATAGATTTGTCTCTAGCTGAAGCGGTAGTGCAAAATCGCCTCACTGCTGGTTATTACCGTAACTTGGTTGATTTTCAGCAACGGTTAGGACTGTCAGGTGAGGCGATCGCTCAATTAATGTATTATCTGCGGTTTTAGGTAGGAGGTAGGAGGCAGGAGGCAGGAGGCAGAAGGCAGGAGTTTTTTATTTTGGATTTTGGATTTTGGATTTTGGATTGTTTTTGTGATCTCCAATCTAAAATCTAAAATCTAAAATCTAAAATTTTCTTCCCCAGTCCCCAGTCACCAGTCACCAGTCACCAGTCCCCAGTCCCCAGTCCCCAGTCCCCAGTCCCCAGTCCCCAGTCACCAGTCACCAGTCACCAGTCACCAGTCCCCAGTCACCAGTCCCCAGTCACCAGTCCCCAGTCCCCAGTCACCAGTCCCCAGTCCCCAGTCACCAGTCACCAGTCACCAGTCCCCAGTCACCAGTCCCCAGTCCCCAGTCCCCAGTCCCCAGTCCCCAGTCACCAGTCCCCAGTCACCAGTCCCCAGTCCCCAGTCCCCAGTCCCCAGTCACAAAATTAACCCGATACGGTCTAAAGGCCAGAAGCGAAAGGTAGCACGGCCAATGAGATTTTGCTGAGGTAAAAAGCCCCAGTATCGGGAGTCATTACTATCGTTGCGGTTGTCTCCCATCACGAAAAATTCATCTTCTGGGATTTTTACGGTTGGAAATGGCTGATTTGGTGGTTCGGCAATGTAATCTTCTTGTAAAGGCTGACCGTTGAGGTAAACTTTACCATTCGCTACACTAATTACCTCTCCTGGCCTACCAATAATACGCTTGATAAAGGCTTGGTTTTTGTCATATCCACGACGTTGTAATTCTGGTGGTGTTTGAAAAACGACAATATCGCCTGTTTCGGGAGGATGAAAACGGTAAGATACTTTTTCCACTACTAAGCGATCGCCTATGTGTAAGGTGGGGTACATTGATTCTGATGGTATTAATCGGGGTTCGGCGATAAATGTCCTGATTAGTAATGCTAAAGTTAGTGCGATCGCTATTAAAGTCAGGTTTTCTTGCCAACCACGCCATGTTTTTGCAGATGTGGAAGTTTCTGTAATATTACTTTCTTGCGGCTTCATAGTATTTTGATGATTGTGACTCTCAAGGTATAATTATTAGTAATTTTGGTTCTGTACGAACCCATACCATTGACACTCCCCTGCCTAAAGGCGAGGGGATTCTACATTCGCAGACTCGCCATTAGACGACAGGCTTCGCCGTAATTACTTCTTTCGGACGGATAATTTTTTCACCCCAACGAAAACCACGACGGACTATTTTTGTAATTGTTTGGTCTGGGACATCAGTTCTTTCTTCTCGATCTACTACACGACATAGGTTAAAATCTGGTTCTTGACTTTCTAATTCTATAGGTATAAGTTGACGTTTTCCTAATACGCTGAGAAATTTACGATTAACTGCGGAAACAGAACGGGGTAAGCGTTCAATAAATTCTGGACTGGGGTTAGGGTTATTTTCCAGATAATCTAATAAAGCTCTCAGTGCTTTAGCAATAACATCTACCGGATAGGGTTTAGCAGTGCTAAACCCCCACTCCTGACTCCTGACTCCTTGATTAAATCTACTAATGAGTTTATGTCTGACTATAGATACTCTTTTGATGATTCAGAGGCTAGATTAGCAAGTAATAACACATTGTGAGAATAAAAATTTTTATGCCTGAACAGCCGTTTGTACAAAAAAAGTTTGAAGAAAAATTATTAGCTCAGGCAGCCCAAAGCAGATTAACTGAAGAATTAGATGAATCAGAAAAAATAGATGTAGACATACAAACAGATATTGGTAAAATAATTCAGGGAAAAGTAGACGGGGTTGCTATAGCTGGTCAAGGATTAGTGATTAGGGAAAAAATCCGTGTTCAAGAAATTAAACTGCAAACAGATACCATTGCTGTCAATCCTTTTAGTGCCATATTTGGGCAGATTAAACTTAATGAACCAGTAAATGCGATCGCCCATGTTGTCATGGAAGAAACTGATATTAACTTAGCTTTAACTTCAGAAATAATTCGCAGCTTAGTGCAAAAATTCCAGCTAGATGTAGATGGAAAAATTGTCAAATTTGAACCCCAAGAAATGCAGGTTTTTCTACCTGCTGATGAGACCTTAGAATTTCAAGGTAAAATTTGGCTCAAAGAACAGGGAAACAGTCACATTTTAGGATATCATGCTATAGCTCATCCCCGCACCCAAACAAAACCTGCCATGTTAGAGAGTTTTCGTTGTACCCAAGGTGAAGGAATTAGAATAGAATTAATTACTGCAGCCATGCAAAAAGTTAAAGAAATTCTCAATTTACCATACTTTGAATGGGAAGATATGATATTTTATATTAGAGATATGCAAGTCAAAAAGGGTCAATTAATACTCATGCTCGCAGCCCATGTTAAACAACTTCCTTCAGAAGAAACCTTACAAAATCTTAATTAAGTTGCACAGCAATCTTATATTCCCAGTGAGGATTCAAAATACAGAATCCTACAAAACGCCCCTACTTCGCCCCTACGACTCCTGACTCCTTATAGAAGTTTATGATCAAATAAAAAACATGAAAGAATATGATGTTGTAATTATTGGCGCAGGACACAATGGTTTAGTGTGTGCTGCTTATTTACTCAAAGCAGGTTATAGCGTCCTGCTACTAGAAAAACGTTCTGTTCCCGGTGGTGCGGCCACAACAGAAGAATGTATCCCAGACAAAGCACCAGGGTTTAAATTTAACCTCTGTGCTATTGACCATGAATTTATTCATCTCGGTCCAGTTGTTCAGGAATTAGAACTAGAAAAATATGGATTAGAATATCTAGAATGTGACCCAGTTGTTTTTTGTCCCCATCCCGATGGGAAATATTTTTTAGCCCATAAATCATTAGAAAAAACCTGTGCAGAAATAGCCAGGTATAATGAAAGAGATGCTAAAAAATATGCCGAGTTTACACATTATTGGCAACGGGCAATTAACGCCATGATGCCCATGTTCAACGCTCCACCCAAATCAATTATAGATATATTCGGTAACTACAACCTGCAAAAATTCAAAGATTTATTTTCTGTCATTGGTTCTACCCAAAAAAGTTTAGATTTTGTGCGAACAATGCTCACCAGTGCAGAAGATATTTTAAATGAATGGTTTGATGAAGAATTTCTCAAAGCACCACTTTCTAGACTAGCATCAGAACTAGGAGCGCCACCATCACAGAAAAACCTGGCCATAGGTGTAATGATGATGTCTATGCGTCATCATCCAGGAATGACTAGACCCCGTGGAGGAACAGGTGCATTAGTCAAAGCATTAGTGAATTTGGTAACAGCAAAAGGCGGCGAAATTCTCACAGATCAGCAAGTAGAAAAAGTCTTAATTGATGATGGTAAAGCCGTAGGTGTACGGGTTGCCAATGGTGAAGAATATCGGGCAAAATATGGAGTAATTTCTAATATTGATGCCAAAAGATTATTTTTACAATTGATAGATGCTCAAGAAGTAGATGATGCTGATCCAGAATTACGAGACAGATTAGAAAGGCGCATAGTTAATAATAATGAAACTATCTTAAAGATAGATTTAGCATTAGATGAACCCTTGCGTTTTCCTTACCATGAACATAAAGACGAATATCTCATTGGTTCAATTTTAATTGCAGATTCCATGAATCATGTAGAACAGGCGCATAGTAAATGTACAATCGGAGAAATTCCTGATAGTGATCCCTCAATGTATTTAGTGATGCCTAGCTTTCTTGATCCGACTTTAGCACCACCAGGAAAACATACAGTTTGGATTGAATTTTTTGCCCCTTATCAAATTTCTGGAGCAGAAGGTACAGGTTTAAAAGGTACAGGTTGGACTGATGAATTGAAAAATAAAGTTGCAGATAAAGTAGTTGATAAACTAGCAACTTACGCTCCCAATGTGAAAAATGCAACTATCGCTAGAAGGGTAGAAAGTCCAGCAGAATTAGGAGAAAGATTAGGGGCTTATAAAGGCAATTATTACCATATTGATATGACATTAGATCAAATGGTATTTTTTAGACCTTTACCAGAATTAGCAAATTATAAAACCCCCATTGATAACCTGTTTTTAACAGGTGCAGGTACTCATCCCGGTGGTTCAATTTCAGGAATGCCAGGACGTAATTGTGCGAGAGTATTTTTGCAGTCCAAACACCCAATTACTCAGACTTTAAAGGATGCTGGAAATTCAATTAAGTCTACCGTTGGTTCTGTATTTGGTATTAGTTAAGTAGGGTTTGCTGAAAAAGTTATCTCTGAGTGGCCAGGAGTATGGCTAACACCACGCTACGCTATCAGCAAACCCTATCTAGGTTTTACATTTATTCAGCAAGCCCTAATTAAATAATAACCTGATCCCCGACTTTTCAAAGATCAAAGAGGTTGGGGATCTATATCTATTGAATGGAAAAAAAGCTAATTACGAATTACCCCATGCTTTTGTAAATCTTCTAAATTACAAACTTCCAAAGCTCTAGAGTGGGTAGCTTCCAAAACAACAGGAGGTGCAACACCCGCTTCTAAAGCTTCTTGCCATCTGGCAGCACATAAACACCAACAATCTCCAGGTTTTAAACCAGGAAAATTAAAATAGGGTACAGGTGTGCTTAAATCATTGCCTTGGGATTTTGTATATTCTAAAAATTCTGCTGTTACTTGAGCGCAAACAACGTGCATTCCAAAATCTTGCCCTCCTGTGTTACAAAAACCATCGCGGTAATATCCAGTCATGGGAGATGTGCAGCAAAGTTCTAATTTTGTACCGAGTACGTTTTTAGCTTCTGTCATTTTTGGAGATTGTGTAGGTTTTCAGATATATATGTACATATATTCTACAAATAATAATCAGCAGCGGATATTTTATATATGTAACTGATTTTTTAAGTAATTATTCGTCAGAGTGAGGATAAAAGTCTAGGTCTAAAATTTGATTGAGAGCAAAAGGACAAGCGATCGCAAATTTCTCCTCTGATAAACCAGTTTCCACCATTGCCTCTTTTCGCGCTCTTTGATAAGTAGCGTTTATCCATTCATCATCAGTTAAAAACCGTCGTAAACTGGGACTTTCTGCCAATAATTCATCTAAATTCAATCGTTCACGGGTAATGGTTACTTGCCAACTTTTACTACGACGTTCAGGCTGATATTTCCACTTTAGCAGGTGTGATAACACCAACCTTAAAGCACTCTGTAACGCTCGCTGTTGACTCTTACCCAAATCTACCACTTCCTCAATTAAATTTTCTAAATCTAATGCTTCCCACTGTTGCGATCGCAAAATTTCTGCGGTCTGTTCTACCCAAGCAAAAAAATCTTGTCCATAAAGAGTTTGTAAAATTTGGAGTTCTTGGGTCTTCATGGTATTCCTGTTTTTTCATCCTGTGCATCCTTTCTTATTTTATCATATTGCTCCTTTAATGCTCCTAATCCTGATTCATAAACTGATTCATAAAATTTCTATTGTCAAAATCAGGATTGACTATTTTTTCAGATTAACAAGATTCAGTATTAATAAATTCATCCTTCATCCTGTAAATCCTATAATCTTGTTCATCCTGATTCTGACATTCTCAACTTATCATCTACCAAAAACAGTAGTCAAAGAACGAGCTATATTTTGCGGTTGCATCGCATCCATCGCTGCGGTTGGTTCATAACCACAATGCACCATACAATCAGCACATTTAGGATTACCACTAGCGCGTCCGTACTTACTCCAATCAGTCTCATCTAACAATTCTTGGAAAGTTTGATAATAACCTTCATTCAACAAATAACAAGGTTTTTGCCAACCCAAAACACTATAACTAGGACTACCCCAAGGAGTACATTCATAGTCTTTTTCTCCAATGAGAAAATCTAAAAATAATGGGTTGTGATTAAAGTTCCAGTTTTTCTTCCCAGATGTGTAAGGTGCAAGAATTTCTCTAAATAAAGCGCGGGTTTGTTCTTTTTGCAGAAAATGATCTTGATCTGGTGCCCATTCATAACTGTAACCAGGGGAAATCATCATTCCATCAACTTTTAAAGTATCGAGAAAATCAAAAAATTCCTGCATTTCTTTGACATCACAACCTTCAAAAATAGTCGAGTTTGTAGTCACACGAAAACCTTTAGATTTAGCAGCGCGGATCGCTTGCACAGCAACATCAAAAACGCCTTTTCTGTCTACACATTTATCATGCCATTCCCGCATTCCATCAAGATGAACACTGAAAGTTAGATAAGGAGAAGGTTGAAATTTATGGAGACTCTTTTCTAACAACAAACCATTGGTACACAAGTAAACATATTTCTTGCGTTCTACTAAACCTTTAACAATTTCATCAATTTGTGGATGTAATAATGGTTCTCCTCCAGGAATAGAAACCACAGGTGCGCCACATTCTTCTACAGCTGCAAAACATTGTTCTGGGGTCAGATTTTGTTTGAGAACTTCTGTAGGATGTTGGATTTTTCCACAACCAGAACAAGCTAAGTTACATCTAAATAAAGGTTCTAACATTAAAACCAGAGGGAAGCGTTTACGTCCTAACAGACGTTGTTTAACTAAATATTTACCGATGTCTATAGCTTGTTGTACATTAATCGCCATTTAACTATTCTCCTCTCTTGATAACACCACATCGTTTGTAGTCAGCACTTAAGTGCTGACTACGAACTTATTTGACATAACCATTAGCAACAAACCAATCAACAGCGTCCTTGAGTGCTACCTTCAGAGAAGACTGAGGTAGACTAAGTTCGCGGATGGCCTTGGAAGCATCATAATACATTGGTTGCTGTGCCATGCGAACACCATCTATAGGAACTGTGGGGGTTTTTCCCATAGGTGCAAGAATTTTCTCTTCTATCCAAGCAACACTCAATGGTAAAAAAGCGGGAACTGATACTTGCGGTGCTTTTATTCCGGTGATATCAGATAGTATTTCTAGCAGTTGTTTGAGACTGAGATTTTGATGTCCGAGAATATAGCGATCGCCTGTTTTTCCTTTTTCTAAAGCTAGTAAATGTCCCTTAGCTACATCTCGCACATCAATAAAGTTCAAACCAGTATCCACATAAGCCGGCATTTGTCGTCGCAAAAACCGCAGAATAATATCTCCGGTGGGTGTGGGTTTAATATCCAATGGTCCTATAGGACTGCTAGGATTAACTATCACTATATCTTGACCTTGTTTTGCTGCTTCTTTTGCGGCTTGTTCAGCTAGGAATTTAGACTTTTTATAGTCTCCCACTAACTTCTCTACTGGACTCTGATGGTTTTCATCCACAACTTTACCCGATTTTCCTACTCCAATAGCTGCGACGGAACTGGTATAAACTGTGCGTTCAATTCCCGCTTTTTGCGCTGCTGCTAAAATATTCCTTGTACCTTCCACATTATGACGATACAGTAAATCGCGGTCTTTTTGCCACAGGGAATAATGGGCAGCTACATGAAACAGATAATTACAACCTTGCATCTGTTTCCAGATATTGGGATCATTTAAATCACTTTTGACAATATCTATTTCTAAACTCCGTAAATTTCCCAGGTTACTACTTCGACGTACTAAAGCCGTAACTTTGTATCCTGATTCTAATAGCGATCGCACTACATGAGAACCAATAAACCCCGTACCACCAGTCACAAAAGCCCGCATTGAATCACCCTTTGTTACTCAGTATTTGATTATCCATATATCTGGACAAGTTGCCAGAGTTTTTTGTTTTCGCAAAATCCGTTAATGATAAGATTATTATATGTACTAACGGTTATATCACTTTAAACTATGTCCCTACAAGAAGAAATTGACAAAATAAGCCAAGAAATTCGGACAGATGACTACTCAATGTCTATTGGAGAATGGATGAGTCTTTATCAGAGTAATGAGATTGATATTAATCCAGATTTCCAAAGATTTTTTCGCTGGTCAGATCATCAAAAATCAACTTTTATCGAATCAATTTTGTTAGGTATACCAATTCCACCAATTTTTGTCAGTGAAAGAGATGATGGTGTTTGGGATATTGTGGATGGTGTTCAAAGACTATCAACAATATATGAATTTACGGGTCTTCTTAAAAAAAATGAACAAGAAGAAAATACTGATCCAGTTGCTTTACAGAAAACCACATATTTACCATCTTTAGAAGGTAAAAAATGGGATGATCCAAATGATGAAAAGAATTCTCTGACCCAAACACAACGTTTATTGATTAGGAGAGCAAAAATTGGTGTCAATATCGTTAAAAAAGAAAGCGATCCAATGATTAAATATGAGCTATTTCAGAGACTAAATACAGGAGGATCACTTGCCACACCCCAAGAAGTAAGAAATTGTATCCTTTTGATGTTAAACAAGAATTTATACGAATTGATGCTCTCACTTGCCAACTATGAACCCTTCATAAACTGTATTTCTTTGAGTGATAGGCTTAAAGAAGAACGGTATGATATGGAATTAGTCTTGCGTTTTATTCTGCTATTTGATCAGGATGTGGAAATTAAAAAATTGGGTGACGATGTTAACGTTTTCCTAACAGATGAAATGCGGAAAATGGCTCTTAATCAAAACTTAGATTATAGCCATATAGAAACAGCATTTAAAAAAACATTTGATATCCTTAATCAAACCACAGGGGATAATAGTTTCAAAAGGTATAAATCTGAAGAAAACAGGTTTCTTGGTGGGTTTCTATTATCGTCCTATGAAGTAATAGCATTAGGAATTGGACACAACTATAAAAATTTACCTCCCATAAACCAAATATCTGATATTATCAAAAAAATTTGGTCAGATTCAACTTACAAAAAATGGTCAGGTGCAGGTGTAAATGGTGCAAGACGTTTACCCTATCTTATTCCCCTTGGTAGAGGAGTATTTTCTCCCTCATGAGCATCCGCACTGCTGAAAAACTAAGTGATATCCTTGCAACTGATCTTGCTTGGAGAAAAAAGGAACTGTCAGAAATAAAATCCTTAATAGAATTAAAAAATGTTTCTCCTCAAAGGCATAATGTATGTATTCGCAGTGGAATATGTATTTTATATGCTCATTGGGAGGGTTTTGTTAAATTAGCAGCTAATTCTTATCTGGAATATGTTGATATGCAAAGACTTCGTTATGATCAGCTTGCTAGTAATTTTCTAGCTTTAGCAATGAAAGAAAAACTCAAAGATGCCAAAGACACCAATAAACCATCATTATATATCCCTGTTTGTGACTTTTTTCTTTCCCAATTAAATACGAGATGTTCTTTACCCAAAAAAGCAATATCTACAGCTTCCAATCTTTCTTCTCAAGTTTTGAAGGACATCACTGATATTTTAGGATTAGATTTTTCATTATATTCTACTAAGTCAAAATTAATAGATGAAAGCCTCTTAAAATCTAGAAATGAAATAGCTCACGGTAACGATTTACTGGTTAGTAGAGAAAAATACATAGAATTACATACGGAAATTATCGCAATGTTAGATATGTTTAGCAATCAGATACAAAATGCTGCTGTTAATAAAGATTTTATGTTGAACAAATAAGTTCCGAATATTTTCCATAATCAATAAGATTTATTTATTAAATAACTTTTTTTAATAAGTTTTTTCAAAAAAAATTTTGTTTTTTCAGGGTTCAGGTCGCTGTCAGCGTGGTATGATAGTCATATTAATATAATGGAGTGTAAGCAAAATTTTTTTAAAGGCACGCATTCCCATTATCAGAGTATCGGTTCTAGGCTAAAAAGTCAACGGGGTTAGACCCCAAAAAACGAATTTTTTTTTCAAAATTTAATTTTTTTTTAATTTTTTGATGTCCTAAGAAATTGAAACGACTAAAATCCTGTAAATCCTAAAATCCTGGACATCCTGATTCTAACAAAAAAATTATAACACAAACAAACATTCTGTCAATCCTGATTCAGACATTTTACTATATTTCCACATATTGCCAGCGTTTGGTTGCTCCGGTTTCTCGACAGATTAAAATTCCAAACCATTCTAATCTTTCGACATTTTCAGCAATGGCATTTTTGTATTTTCCACCATTTTTGAATTGAGCAGCAATTTGATCCACAGTCCACTCGCTGGTATTGGTGCGGAGTAAGTCGCGGATAGCTGCAAGTTGGTCTTTTGGTTGTTTGGGAAATGTTTTTTGTTCGCTGGGAATAATGACGGTTGCTTCTGTTTCCATTACTTCCGTTAGCACTTTTTGAGTAACTTCGTTTGGTGCTTGATATTCGGGACGCAACCAGCGAACTATACCGTTACGTTCTTCTTCTGCACGTTCAGCATTGAGAGTAACTAAGCGTTCTAAGATAATTTCTTCAATTTCTGCTTTTGTTTTTTGATTATCTTTTAAATCTTGCCATTCATAAGCATCAAGAACCGCATTATCTAATTCATCATGAATTTGTTTGAGGGTGGAAACTAAGGCTTTATTATTATATGTTTTATCTGCGTCGGTAAATGTTTCACCTTTGCGGAGTTTTTCTAGCAGGTTATACATTCCTGTAATTGTGATTTCGGGATGTTGTGTTTGTACTCGTTTACGATGGGAGTCTAATCTTTCTCCTAATTCCCGGATTTTCTGTTTTTGTTCTGGTGTAGGATTTGGAAAAGGGAAAGGATCGAAAACAATTGATGGTTTCCAACGTCGTCTATCTTCTAAAGTAGGTCCAACCTGAAATACCCAAGTTTGATGAATAGCAGATTCTAAAACACCTAATATCCAAGCATCATCTGAAACAACAGAATAAAGTTGAACATCAGGAATAACGGAAGCATCAACAAAGGTAAATGGTTTAAATTTAGAAGTATCTGGAGTGACAATAAATCTATTTATACCTTCAATTGCTTTCCTTAATCCTGGTCTTTTTTCTCCAAATAACCACCAATTTTCTCTATTAGATTTTCTATTTTGTGTATCTCTTGATGGTTTAACAGTTAATAAAAGTCTCTGATACAACAAAGGGAATAACTGAGCAGCTTGATCTTTAGAAAATCCAAAGAAATCAATTATCCACTTGAGTTTAAATTGTTGAACCACATCACGTCCAATCATGTAAGGTTTGACAACAGATGGTAAATTATTAATATCTAAACCTAAATCATTTAATTCAGTTTCATCAATCCGAAATCCTGTACCTAAAGGTATGACACCCTGAAATGACATTTTTTCATTTGATTTTAGAGCTTTCATTGCTGTAATGTTTGCTCCAATTGTTAAATCAGGATGAATTAAACCCCGAACAGTATCAAATTCAATGATTGAAATTCCGTCTTCTTTTATCTCTTCAGTTTTTGTTTTTAATAAGTTTCCTGGAAATTCAATTTCTGGAACACCAACTGTCATCGCAATACGTACCGCAGCACCATCTTTTTCATCTATCCAAGGATGATCAGGAATTGCAAAAGATAAAGAAATTTTTTGATTTGAAAGATAATTATTTAAAATTTCTCGATTAAATGATTGAGTAATGCTGTTTGTAGTAATAAATCCAAAACTTTTAACTTTTTTATTGCTGATTAAATTTGCTGCTTGCTCCCACCAATACATGACAAAATCAACCGTATCAGGTACATTTGTGTATGTATTTCTTAAAGTTGCTACATATCCATCTTCTAAAACTTCTCTCATCCTCTTATTACCAATAAAAGGAGGATTAGAAACAATATAATCTGCATCTGGCCATATAGCAGGACGAGGATTAAGATAACGATAAATAGGAATTTGATCACTCGGATCTGGAACATCTTCACCCGTTACAGGATGCTTGATCATTTTTCCACCCCAGCGAGTTTTTACCTTACCCGTTTTAATATCAATATCTAATTCCTTACCATCATAATCTAACACCGCATCACGAAATTCAATGTTATGAAAATCCTGTAAAATTGGTTCTGGTGGTGGTGTACTTCCATAGCGTTTAAAATGCCATTGTAAATAACCAATCCAAATTACTAACTCTGCAATAGCGGCCGCTCTAGGATTAATTTCAATCCCTAAAAATTGCGATGGGTTTACCTGTTTTCTTCCTGCTAAACGCGGATCAAATTCTTCTAATAAATTCGTTGTCACCTTCCCCAAAACATCCAGCAAGCGCATTTGTACTTCCTGTTCCAATGTTTTCAGCAAGTCTAAAGTCACATACAAAAAGTTACCCGAACCACAAGCAGGATCAAGAATCCGAATTTGTTGTAATTTCTCTAAAAATGCCCGAATCTCATTTTCAGCTTTTTCTATTTGTGCTTTTGTCGGTTTTTGCTGTTTTTCTTTCAGAGTTAAAAATCGATCAACTTCCGATTCAACTAATAACCATTCTTCTCTTAAAGGTTCTATAACTACGGGACGCACCAACCGCTCAACATAGGATCGGGGTGTGTAATGCGCTCCTAAACTTTTACGTTCTTTACTATCTAAAGCTCTTTCTAATAATGTGCCAAAAATCGCCGGTTCTACCTCTGTCCAATCTTTATTTGCAGCTTCATACAGCACTTCTAACTGTTCTTTGGGTAAATCAAAAGCTGTCGCATCAGCAAAAAAACTACCATTAAATTGGGGAATTTCATCAAAGTTAAATCTACCCCCAGTATTCATGATATCCCAAAGGCTTTCAATATCTGTCTTAAACGTCTTCGGTTCAACTAACCAGCGTTCTTTTAATGCTTTAGTGAAAACTTCTCCTTTCAACAATTTCACATCTTCTGCAAACATCGTAAAAATGCAGCGCATGAGAAAATTAGCCACTTCTTGGGGTTGGTGTCCTTGTTTTTCTAACCACCGTGCTAATTTAGCTAAGGTATCTGCAACTTCTCTTGTTACCCGCGCTCGATATTTTTCCGGGTTTAAAGTTTGCGGATCATTAAATATCGCAACGAAACGATTAAATACTTTTTCATCTAAAAGCTGATCAAGATCAATTTTTTCCCGCGCACCATAACCACCATAGTTACCACTAAAACTCATCCACATTTCAAAATGTGAACCAATATCACAGGTAATTAAAAAGGGAGGTTTACTTGGTAGAAAAGGTGTATAACTTTGAGCTTGATAAAAAGCTTTTTCCATTGCGATATCGTAGGTTTTTGTCCCGCGTTTAGCAGTACCCCGTTTAGCTGTATTTCCCCCTTGTTTAGCTTCTATTAAAAAATGTCCTTCTTTGTAGAAGTCTGCAAAGTTGGTAGTTTCTCCATCTTTGTTAAATATCTTGATGTCTTTATCAAAACAATAGCGATCGCCTGTTATACTTCCTTTGGGTGCTGGACGTTCTACCGCCAAAGCATCACAAAGTTCTAAAAAGAAACCCTGATAATTTGCTCTCTCGTTACCCTGTGAACCTTTCCACTTTTTGAGGAATATTTCTACTCGTTGATGATCTTCACTTTTCATGGTAGTCTAGAATATTAATTACTGTTATGAATTAGGATTTTACAGGATTTTTGTCAGAATCAGGATATCCAGGATTTGAGGATTTTCAGGATGTAGTAAAAGAAAAAAACTGAAGTTTTACCCAATTCATAAGTTTGAATTATTGAAAATTAAAAATTAATAAGTTTTTCTTCAAAAAATCTTTTTTTTAGGTGTTGCCGTCGGGGTAAACGTGGTATGATAGTCATATTAATATAATGGAGCATAAGCAAAATTTTTTGTAAGACACACATTCCCATTATAAAAATATCAAGTCTAGACAAAAAAGTCAACGGGGTGAACCCCAAAAAACGAATTTTTTTTTCAAAATTTAATTTTTTTTAATTTTTTTGATGTTCTAAGAAATTGAAAAAACTAAAATCCTGTAAATCCTAAAATCCTGGACATCCTGATTCAGACAACAAAATTATAACACAAACCAACATCCTGTAAATCCCCTAATCATATCAATTAGATCCCCGACTTCTTGAAAAAATCGAGGATCTAACTCTGTCAACTGTCAACTGTCAACTGTCAACTGTCAACTGTCACCTGTCACCTGTCACCTGTCAACTGTCATCTTCTTTCTGGGAAACCAATCATCTAAAATGGCATAGACAACAGGAACAACAATTAAACTGAGAATAGTAGAAGTTACTAAACCACCAGCAATAGCAACGGCCATAGGCGATCGCAACTCAGAACCTGCACCAAAACCCAAAGCAATTGGTAACATCCCTAAAATAGTAGAGACAGTAGTCATCATAATCGGTCTGAGTCTCACAGGTCCAGCTTTAAGAATAGCTTCCGTGCGTTCCAAACCTGAGAGACGTAATTGATTAATGTAATCTACCAAAACAATCGCATTTTTATTAGCAAGTCCTAGTAAAAACACAAAACCAATCAAAGAAATCATGCCAAAATCACTCTTAGTCAAGAGTAAAGCTAACATTGCTCCCACCACAGCTAAAGGTAAAGAAGCACCAATCACTAAAGGATCTACCCAACTTCTAAACAGTAAAATCAAGACAACGATAATACACAACGCCGATAAAATCAAAGTGGAAATAAAACTACTAAAAACCTCATTTTGTTTAGCAGAATCTCCACCTAAATCTAAAGTAATATCAGCAGGTAAAATATCTTGAGCTTCAGCCACAATTTTATCTGTAGCATTACCCAAAGTTAAATCCTGACCCAAATTAGCACTGACATAAGCTACCCGTTGTTGGTTGAGTCGTTCAATCTGAAAAACTTGATCTGAATTATTTGTTTCACCTGTAACTGTAACATCTGCAAATCCTGGAATTTTCGTAATGCGATCTTTAATTTTTTTAGCCGCTTGATTCAAAGTTTTCAGATCATTACCACGAAGTGCTATTTGTAAAGGTTTTTCCCCACCAGTATCCACAAATTGAATATCTTCCACACTGGTAGACACACCAGGAAGTTGAGGTAAACTTTGCCGCAATTGATCTTGTAATTCTGCGGTTTTAATTGTGCGGTTTGCCTTCAACTTGACATAGAGAGTACCCTTATTTGGTTCACCTCCACGAGAACCAACCGTAGTAAACACAGTTTCCACATCTGGGTATTTTCTTACCTCCGCTTCCAGTTTTTTTGCCACCTCTAAAGAGTCATTGAGAGGGTTAGGAATGGGGACTGGGGACTGGGACGTTATTTCCTTTCTGTCTTCTACCTGGTTGGTGAGCGAAGTCGAACCACCCCTGCTTCTTAACTGCTGTAAAGCTTCTAAATCAGGGATTTTCGGCAAAGGAGCAGTATAAGTAATATTAAATTCACCCCGATCTAACTTAGGAATAAAACCCTTGGGAATAAAAGGAACTAGGGCAATTCCAGCAACAAAACTGAGTACAGCTAAAGCAATAACTATTTTTCGGTGATTCAAAGACCAAGCTAATAAATTGCGATAAGCTTCAGTAAAATAAACCCCAATATTTGCTAAACCCACCCAAGAACTCTCTGAAACCTTCTTCCCTTCCTGTTCTTTGCGCCCTTCGTGGTTCAATTCTCTTTTCTTAACAGGTTTGAGCCAATAAATAGATAAAACTGGTGATAAAGTCCGCGCCACCAATGTAGAAGCAATATAAGCAGCAGAAACCGTAATTCCAAAAGGCTGGAAAAATTGTCCAACTACTCCACCCATCAAACCAATAGGCAAGAAAACAGCTATAGCTGTAGCAGTAGTAGCAACAACCGTTAAACCAATTTCATCGGTAGCTAAATGTGCCGCTTCACGGGGACTTTGCCCTTCTTCAATATGCCGTAAGATATTTTCCACATCAATAATGGCATCATCAATCACACTACCAATAACCAAAGCCAAAGCTAACAACGTAATTGTTTCTAAGTTAAAGCCGAAAAAGGCCATCACAATAAACGTTGCTAACAAAGATGTGGGAATAGCTAAAGCAGAAATTAAAGTTGCTCGCCAACTCCATAAAAATGGGAAAATGACGACAATTGCTAAAATGATCGCTTCCATCAACGCATCTATGGTTGACTGGGTAGCTTTGCGGATATATTCTGCTTGGGTAGCGGCTAGGGTAAATTTGACATCTTTGAAAGTAGAGCGCAGGTTTTCTACTTCCTGTTCTACGCGACTGACAACTTCTAAAGTATTAGCATTACCACGTTTAATGACTTGAAAAGCTAGTACATCTTGACCATTAAATCTGACTAAATTTCCGCCCCCTTGAGGTAAGGCCGCAGTGGCATTGGTAGGATTGAGAGGAGGTGATTTTGGTGGAGTGCCTAGCAGTGAGACTTTGAGAACTCCTGGTAATTTGGCGATCGCAGGGACAATTTTCTCATCTGCCAATTTTTGCAAATCATCCAAACTGCCAGACTCGCTTTCAATGGCATAACTAATGACTGATGACTCATTCAGGTTTAAAGGAATAATCTGATAATTAGCTCCTTCAGGCAGTTTTAAATCCTTGAGTGCAGTTGTAGTATTTTCCGTAGAAGTTTCTAAATTTGTACCCACTGCAAACAACAAGCTTACAGCAGTTTGCCCCGGATAGCTGGAAGAACGGATATTTTCCAGACCTGCCAAGGATTTGAGGCTTTCTTCTATTGGTTTAGTTAACTTTTCTTCTGTCTCTAAAGCCGAAGTGAGGGGTGCTTGAGCATTAACCACCACCACGGGAAAAGTAATATCGGGGAATAGGGCGTATTTGAGAGAACTAAAAGCCAGAATACCCGCTATTGTCACCCCGATCCAAAAACACACCGTCAACCACGAAAATTTAATTGCCCATCTGGATATATTAAAAATTTCGCGTGCGGATTTTGAGTTAGTCTGTACCATCTTGGAAATTAGATTATCGCGTGGCTGACACAATCATTTAGTTATGCTACATTAACCGTCCACCTTTTAGTCAGTTTTGCAAATCGCTATATTCCCAGTGTTTTGGATCTGGGAATATGAGCGATCGCCTATATCAAAATGCTGATGTTCAATAAGTTGAATATTTCTAAAGTTGTAGTTATAAGTCCCCAGTCCCCAATCACCAATGTGGACAGTTTCTCAACACGGCTTCCAGTTTCCTAGCAACATCCACAGAATCACTTGAAAGGATTAGGAATGGGAAGTGAAGATGGTAAAACAGCTACAGCAGCAGCACAAGAGGAATTTTTTTACCCTCTTATGTTCATTCCTCCTTGTCCCCGTAGCCTTCCTTGTTCTGGTAGTTGTCCTGGTTCTGCTTGCGCCAATAGTTAGAGATCATGAACACGAGGAGCAGGTATAAACACATTAAACTCGCATCTGTCAAATTTGGCAATAAAGCCTTGAGAAATCAGGGGGTGTGAGAGCGCAAATTAAATTAAAAATCCCCTGCTGGTTAAGCATGGGGATTTTCCCTAAAAGCTTTATTCTTAATTAAGCAGCTAGATTTGACGCAGCAAATTCCCAGTTAACCAAGTTATCCAAGAAATTTTTGATGAATGCTGGACGTGCATTTCTGAAGTCGATGTAATAAGCGTGTTCCCAAACGTCGATGGTGAGCAGTGCCTTTTTACCATGAGCTAGGGGGTTTTCTGCGTTGGGTGTTTTCATGACTTTGAGTGTACCACCGTCATCAACTAACCAAGCCCAACCGCTACCAAACTGGGTTGCAGCCGCAGTAGAAAATTCTTCTTTGAATTTGTCGAAGCTGCCAAAGTCTTTATTAATTCTCTCGGCTAGTTCACCTGTGGGAGCGCCACCACCTGCGGGTGTGAGTGAGTTCCAAAAGAAGGTGTGGTTCCAAACTTGAGCCGCGTTGTTGAAAATGCCAGCTTTGGCAGGATCTTTGAAGGAAATTTGAATTACTTCTTCGAGGGACTTATCAGCAAGTTCTGTACCATCGGTGAGTTTATTGAGGTTGTCTACATAAGCTTTGTGATGCTTACCATAGTGATACTCAAAGGTTTCACCTTTCATGCCATATTGCTCTAAAGCATTAAAGTCGTAGGGTAGGGGAAGCTGTGTAAATGCCATGTTTTCAAGTCCTCTCTTTATTGTTTTCCAGTTAAAGCTATTGCCAAAAACCAGAAAATTTCAGGTTTTGTATTGAGTCAGTTTTATATCCTTGATATTGGGACACAAAACTTAACATGGCTATTCTACTACCAAAGTGAACCTTAAACCACTGCACTTTAGTAATAACCCAGATTTCTAGTTCTCTAGTTGGGGCTGGTAATGGGTAATGGGTAATGGGTAATTGGTAATTGGTAATTGGTAATTGGTGATTGGGAAATCAAAAATTATTGTGAACTCCTGAACTCCTGTAACTCCTGAATCCTGAATTCTGCGGTAATTACCGTTGAGACAAACGATCCTGGTAATAATTAACAATTCGCGCTGCCACCTCACCAGGAGTAAGTCCATCGGTTTGCACTTCCACTGCATCGGCGGCTTTCCGCAATGGGGAAATTTTGCGAGTGCTATCTTTATAATCTCGTTCGGCAATATCCCGTTCGAGTTGTTCTAAACTTACTTCCGGTTGCCCTTGTTTTGTAAAGTCCTGCTGACGACGACGGGCGCGTTCACTCACAGAAGCAGTTAAGAAGATTTTCACTTCTGCATCTGGGAAAACATGAGTACCAATGTCTCGGCCTTCAGCTACTAAACCACCCTTTTTCCCCCAGCTTTGTTGTTGTTGAACCAGGGCTTTGCGGACTGTATTTTGCGCGGCGATCGCTGATACTTTTGATGTCACCTCAATGCTCCGAATTTCTTGAGTGACATCAATACCATTAATCCATACCTGTACGGGAAATTGTATATTTTGACTAGGAGTAAGTTCTATTTTACACTGGTTGGCTAATTCAGCAATACTGCATTCATCATCAATATCAATGCCGTTTTCCAGCACTAACCAAGTGATAGCACGGTACATTGCACCAGTATCTAAATAAACTAACCCTAGTTGGTTTGCCACTTGGCGAGCCACGGTAGACTTACCCGCACCAGCAGGACCATCAATGGCGATAATCGGTTGGCGTAGCCCGTTGTAGACATCGCGCAAGATGGTATTATCAATCAAACGTGTAGAACCTAGACGGGCTGCGATCGCCAGCATTCCTTCCTCCTCAATTTTTCTTAGAAACATCAATGTAGTCGGTTCAACCAATTCAATATATTCCACATAGATAGTGCTGACTTTTGCGATTTCTTCCCACACCAATGCTATCAGCTGGCTGCTGTTGCGAACGCCAGCACGAAACGCCGCTTCAGCTTGCTGCAAGCCTTTAAATAACACTGTTGCCTGATCTTTTTCCGTTGCAGTCAAATATTGATTACGAGAACTCAAAGCTAAGCCAGACGCTTCCCGCACCGTTGGACAAGCAACAATTTCTACTGGCAAATTTAAATCAGCCACCAGACGTTTAATAACTGCTAGTTGCTGGCCATCTTTTTCACCAAAGTAAGCTCGATCAGGCTGTACCAAATTGAAAAGCTTGGTGACAATTGTCGCCACACCTTGAAAATGACCCGGCCGATATCTACCACACAAGCTACTTATCATACCAGATGGAGGGATTACTTGTGTCACTTGATTTTCTTGTATATTCTTCTGAGCAATTCCCATTTCTTCCGGAGTAGGGGCAAAAATCGCATCAACTCCCGCTTGTTCACACAATTTTCGATCTTGCCCTAAAGTCCGAGGATAGCGTTGATAATCCTCATGTGGTCCAAATTGTAGGGGATTGACAAAAATACTAACAATCACAGTAGAATTTTCTTGCCTAGCTTGTTGCATTAGGCTTAAATGACCTTGATGCAGTCCGCCCATAGTGGGGACTAAACCAATTTTTGTAGGATACCAAGTAGTCTGATCATCAAATAATAGCTCGTCTGAAAGTTTAATATTACTTTCCCTGCGACGTTGATTTAAATAGCAGCGTAAAGCTGCAACTGTTGTCAGCAAGCGCACAAAATACCCCTAGTTCTTCTCTATCCTCTCCCCCGTTAGTTTATATCTAAAATTGGGGTGAGAGATGAATGAACTAGGGGTATGAAACAATAGTGAAGAGCGAAAAAGAATTTTTACTGTGAAAGGGTGTTATCTTCCCAACACCTCAATACGAACGGGAGCAAGTCCACTGCTCATCATTCCTAATATCCGGGCTGCACCCAGAGAAAGGTCAATAACTCGACCACCGATGTATGGACCACGATCATTAATTCGCACAACTACAGACTTACCATTCCGGGTGTTAGTCACACGAACTTTTGTTCCCATAGGTAAACTACGATGGGCTGCTGTCATTCCTTCGGGATTATATCTCTCACCGTTGGCAGTTTTCCTACCTGCCCAATCATAACCGTACCAAGAAGCTATACCCTGGAAGTTGAATTTGATGCGACCGGCAACTTGTTGCGGTAGCTTGGGCATGGAAATGGTGGTACGTGGTGGTAAGTTGGCAATTTCGCTGATGGGAGATGCTTGGCCTATGAGTCTCCGCAGGCGATTGGTTGCTTGTAATGCATCTTGTGCTAGATTATTTGTAGTATCTGATAGTTGGGTGGATTCATTGATTTCCACCAATTCTTTACCGTTGATTTTGATGGTGTAGCTATCAGGTTGCTGTTCAACAGAGAAGCCTTTGTCTTGGGCTTTATTATGATTCACTGGAGATTTTTCCCCTGTTTTCCAGCTGACGATAATTTTGCTTGCGTCTGCATCCTCCCGCATCAACTGGTTGATTTTGGAGGCTAATAAGCTGGCTCTGTGTACTGGGTCATCGGCAATAATGGAGCTAGGAGATTTGCTCACATCCATTACACTTCCCACACTGGCTACCTTAGCTGAGTTACTGGCGGCAGGGATATAAGATTTAACGCCTTGGCTATTTCCAATTGTTCCCACTTTTGTTTCCGCACTTTTGACTGGGTTAGAACCCAGAAAGGTAAGAACGGGAATATTTCGGATGTAAAGGGTTGCCGCTTGACGACCTTCAACGCTGTGAGGATGAATTTGTGTGTTCACAGCATCTAAGGTATTTTCCTGTGTCGGGGATTGGTACTCTCCCACTTTCACTGCATCAGCTACGGCAGATGCTTGGGTAGTTGGAGAGTTTCCCTTGGTGGTTTGAGTACGACCCACTGCGGGTACACTCAAAACAGACAGAAACACAGCGACAGTAGTCCACAAATGTCTTTGATTCATGCTTCCGATTTTAAAGCGACTCTAGAACTTAAAGTTTTGTAATTCGAGTTTTGTGGTTCATGGCTTTTTCACCTGTGTTGGTGAATGAACCTGAAACTCGAACTCGTTCCGCTTTCACTTTTTGTTTATAACTGCAACAGAGTAACATGAACTTTTGGGCTTGGGGATCAGGGTTTTAGCGTAAGTCTTGCGCTGGTTTCCTCAATTCTTATTGGGTTTTATCAGTCAAAACCTTTTGCAAATCAGGTTTTTGGATTTGTAACATTTTTTTTCGGGATATGAATAATTTTTTATGAACATGAAATATGAAGTTGATTTTCGCTTAAGTTCTTAATAGCTTGATTGTTTGATATCAGCTTTGTAATCATAGTAACATATATAACTCAAATTTTCAATATTTTTAGTATTTATTAGAACTTAATATTTTAATTATCAATATTTATACTCATAATTGATATTTGCTCGATTTGAAGAAATGAACCAAAAAAACTATGAATAATCAATGATTTTTCTGAAAAAAATACGTTTTTTATTTTCAGAGTCGAATAAAATATGATACAAAGGCTATTTGAAAATATTGGTAAATATAGTATTTTTTTAAAATTGATTGTTCAGTAATTTTGAGGTTGACAACTATCTATTTTTAGTAATAAGCATTGGTTTCATCAAAAAAAAGTAATGATGGGAAAATAGAGAAAAGGTTGTCAGTTTGTAAAGTAGACTTTTTTAAGTATAAAAAACTACTTTTAGCTGATAAACACAACTAATCCATCAACTATCATATTTATTTGCAAGTTATCAGCCTTATGGCAAACTCACAAGATCGAGAAACAGGTTCATCACCATTTTTAGAAGTTCTCAAAGATTTGCATTCCCAGTACAAATCACTGCAAGAGGGTACAGTCGCAAACTACATTCCCGAACTAGCAAAAGTAAACCCCAACTTATTTAGCATCTGTATTGCTACTGTAGATGGTCAGATTTATGAAGTTGGTGATTATCAACAGCTATTTACTATCCAGTCGATTTCCAAGGTGTTTATTTATGGACAAGCTTTAGAAGATCATGGACGGGATTATGTGTTAACTAGGGTAGGAGTAGAACCGACTGGAGACGCATTTAACGCGATTATTCTTGATGAACAATCAAAGCGACCCTATAACCCGATGGTAAACGCAGGAGCTATAGCCACTACCAGTTTAATTAAAGGTAATGGAGCGACAGAACGCCTTAATCGCTTATTAGAAATGTATAGGCGTTATATTGGACGAGATGTATTTGTAGATATTTCGGTATTTACTTCCGAACGCAGTACAGGACACCGCAACCGCGCTACTGCCCATCTTATGCTAAATTTTGGCATGATTGACCAAAATATTGAAGAAGCACTAGATTTATATTTTCAACAATGTTCTGTGATGGTAAATTGTCGAGATTTGGCGGTGATGGCTGCTACTCTCGCTAATAAAGGAGTGAACCCGATTACCAAGGAAAAAGCGGTAGACAGTTGTTATATCAAAGATATATTGAGTGTGATGTATACCTGTGGGATGTATAACTTTGCGGGTGAATGGGCTTATAAAGTAGGAATTCCAGCGAAAAGCGGCGTTTCTGGGGGAATTATCGCCGTTGTTCCTGGTCAGATGGGAATTGGAGTGTTTTCACCTCTGCTAGATGGGCGTGCTAACAGTGTGCGGGGGGTGAAGGTGTGTGAGGAACTGTCTCAACGCTTGGGGTTACATTTGTTTGAGTGTAAAGGAATGTGATTAGGGACTGGGGACTGGGGACTGGGGACTGGGGACTGGGGACTGGGGACTGGGGACTGGGGACTGGGGACTGGGGACTGGGGACTGGGGACTGGGGACTGGGGACTGGGGACTGGGGACTGGGGAAGCAGGGGGAGAATATTAACTTTTGCCTCCTGACTCCTGACTCCTGACTCCTTGATCTCCTGACTCCTGACTCCTGACTCCTGACTCCTGACTCCTGACTCCTGACTCCTGACTCCTGACTCCTGAATCCTGACTCCTACCCCTTGCCTTCTGTTGCTAAATTAACAATGGATGTAACTCTACCAAAAATCAACAATGGTATCTAATACTGCATCATTTCCCGATATTCAAAATCATTGGGCGCGGTTATTTATTCAGGCTTTAGCCCAACGGCGAATTTTAAATGGCTATCCTGACGGTAGTTTTCGCCCTAATACCCCTGTTACTCGTGCTGAGTTTGCGGCGATTATAGCTTCTGTACTGACAACAACCAAAAAACGGGATTATGTACCTTTTGGAGATGTACCTGTTACACTTTGGGCTAATAGTGCAATTAGAAAAGTTTACGAAACTGGATTTTTGGTTGGCTACCCTGATCGGACTTTTCGCCCTAATGATAGTATTTCCAGGGGTGATGTTTTAGTTGCGATGGTTAATGGTTTGGGAATTGCTAGTCAAGTCCAAGCTGATTTAGTTAGTAGTTTAGGACAAATCTATCAAGATGCGGCTACAATTCCTAACTATGCTATCAATCAGGTGGCGATCGCCTCTCGTGTTGGTTGGGTAGTGAGTTATCCAAATATCAAATTACTTAATGCCAGAATGGCTGCGACTCGTGCTGATGTGGCTGTGATGGTATATCAAGCTTTGGTATATCTGGGAAGGGCGGAAAAAATTGCTTCTGAATATATAGTAGTACCACCATCGTCTGGAAACCAACCCAGGACTGTAAGGGTAAGTCATAACCGGGAGTTCCGGGGTGCTTGGATCACCACTGTGTGGAATAGTGATTGGCCTTCCAAACCAGGGTTGAGTGTTGAACAGCAGAAAACGGAATTACTGCAAATTATTCAACAATTACAATCTTTAAATTTTAACGCCCTAATTTTACAGGTGCGGCCAGAAGGGGATGCTTTATATGCTTCTAATTTAGAACCTTGGAGTGCTTGGATTACGGGAACTCAGGGAAAAGCACCAGAACCATTTTATGATCCTTTGGAATTTGCGATCGCTGAATGTCATAAACGCAACATTGAACTTCATGCTTGGTTCAACCCATATCGCGCCAAAACTACTACTAAAAGCGGGTTTAATGTCGGTCCCCATATAGCTATTACTAATCCAGAAGTTGTTTATCAATGGGGTAATCAGTTATGGATGGATCCTGGCTCAAAAATTGTTCAAGATCGAGCTTATAATGTGATTATAGATGTTGTCAATCGCTACGATATAGATGGCATTCATCTTGATGATTATTTTTATCCCTATCCTATATCTGGTCAATCATTTCCTGATCAAAAAACTTATGGAGTTTATCAAGCTAATGGAGGTAAACTCAGCTTAGAAGATTGGCGAAGGGAAAACGTTAATCAAATGGTGTTGCGTTTATCAGAAGGAATTAAAAAAACTAAATCTCATGTTAAATTTGGGATTAGTCCTTTTGGTATTTATCGCCCTGGACAACCACCGGGTATTGTTGGTTTAGATGCCTATAATGCCCTTTATGCTGATTCTAAAAAATGGTTGCAGGAAGGTTGGATAGATTATTTAGCACCGCAACTTTATTGGCGGACTGATCAAACACAACAAAGTTATGAAGTGTTGTTGAACTGGTGGACTCAAGTCAATACTAAACAGCGACATATTTACGCTGGTAACAATATTTCCAAACTAGATGGGAAAGCTTGGAAAAATTCGGAAATTGAAAAACAAATTCTCATTTCTCGGAACTTAGCTAAAAATTTGTCCTTGGGAAATATATTTTTTAGTATGAATTCTATCAAAGAAAATGTCCAAGGTATTGCTGATCAATTTAAACAGGTTTATTATTCTCGTCCGGCCATAATTCCTACTATGTCATGGCAAAGTCAAAATCCTCCTTCTCCTCCCAAAGAAATTAAATTTGAAAATGGTAGATTAAATTGGGAAAGAGGTGATGATAAACCTGTGCGTTCTTGGACTCTTTACCGTCAAAGTGGCGATAATTGGATCATTCAACGCATTTTGTCTGCTGGTACTACTTTTGCTACTGTACCACCGGGAACTTATGCGGTGTGTGCAGTGGATAGGTTGGGTAATGAGAGTGTGGGTGTAGTAATTACTGTAACTTAATCTGAGGAAGGCAGATGATTATGGCGATCGCACTTTGGCTATTTTGGCAAGGTGCGTTTTTTAACTTCTGTCTAGAGGTGAAGTCTCAACCCAAACAACAACAAATATTAGAAATCATCGAGACAATTTTAATTTACAAATTTCCAAGAATGAAGAGGGAGGAAATAGAATCAAGGGTAAAATACAGTAATGGTAAGTTTGGGTTTTCTGTGCAGAAACGGATTTACAGCACTTACCGGTGTTATGAGGTACAGAGATGAATCATAAAACTCTTGTGGTGCGGGCATCTTGCCCGCTACTGGTGTACTTCACTCACTGAAAAGTTACTAAGTATGAAATTATGGAAGAAATATTAAATCTCAAAAATCTACTCCTACAAGGTGACTTTCAAGGTGCATTAACTATAGTTGAAGAATTAGAAGAAATGAGTCGCAATGATATTATCAAAACCATTCGCAGTTATGCAATAATTTTACTCATCCACCTCATTAAACAACAAGCGGAAAATTGCTCAACTCGTTCTTGGGAAGTTTCCATTAGAAACTCAGTGAGAGAAATTCAACGGGAAAATAAACGCCGTAAATCTGGAGGTTATTTTTTAACAAAAGAAGAATTATTAGAAACTTTAGCAGAAGCTTATTTAAATGCTATTGATGAAGCTTCCCTAGAAGTCAAAGAAGGTCTTTATGAAGCAGAGGAATTAGAGAAACTGGTGAATAAATCAGAAATTATCAATTATGCTTTAGATTTAATACTACCAGAAAACTAACAAAAATTAAATAAGGTAGGTTGGGTTGACGTTAGGAAACCCAACATTTACTTACTTTTGTTGGGTTGCGCTGTCGTTTATATTGGGATAGGTTGACGTTAGGAAACTCAACATTTACTTACTTTCGTTGGGTTGCGCTTTCGCTTAACCCAACCTACAAACTACAAAATAACAAAAAATAAATGAAACAAAGACTAGATACACTATTAGTAGATTTGGGTTTATCTCCTTCCCGTCAACAAGCACAAAGACTAATTCAAGCCGGCGAAGTCATGGTAAACCAAACAATAATTGATAAACCCGGAACAGAAGTAGATAAAACCGCAGAAATTCAAATTAAAGAACGTCCTCCTTTTGTTTCCCGTGGGGGTGAAAAACTGGCTAAAGCATTGAAATTTTTTGGTATTTCCGCAAATCAAAGAATCTGCTTAGATGGGGGAATATCTACCGGCGGTTTTACCGATTGTTTATTACAAAATGGTGCTGCACAAGTTTATGGAATTGATGTAGGTTATGGACAAGTTGACTGGAAAATCAGAAGTGATGAAAGAGTAATTTTAAAAGAACGTACCAATTTACGAGAACTACAACCAGAAAAATTATATCCTGAAGGGGCAATATTTCCAGATTTAGCTGTTGTAGATGTTTCCTTTATTTCCTTAACCAAAGTTTTACCAGCAATTTGGCGTTTAACCCAAGCACCAAGGGAAGCAGTTTTATTAGTAAAACCACAGTTTGAAGTTGGTAAAAATCGTGTGGGTAAAAAAGGAGTAGTCAGAGATCCAAAAGATCATGGAGATGCGATTTTTCAAGTTTTACAAACAGCGTTAGAATTAAAATGGAAATATCTGGGTTTGACCTTTTCTCCCATTACTGGACCTGCGGGAAATATTGAATATCTTTTATGGTTAGGGATGGAAAGTGAAACCCAACCACCAGACTTAACAAGCATCCAAGAAATGACTAAAAACGCTGTACAGGAGTTGACAAAAAATGAGCAATAATCATCAATTAAGTTTAAAAACCTTGTATGAACAAGATTATCAATTGTGGTTAGATGGAACAATTGAAAATTTAAAGCATCGTAACTTTGATAACTTAGATATTGATTTATTAATAGAAGAAATAGAAGAAATGGGTGGCAGTTTAAAAGATGCTTTAGAAAATAATCTCATTGTCATTTTAGCCCATCTCTTAAAATGGAAATATCAACCAGAAAAACGTTTAGGAAGTTGGAAAGCTAGTATCAAAGAAAATCGTCGGCGAGTGAATAAATCTATACAAAAACATCCCAGCTTAAAAAATTATTATGAAAGTATTTTTTCAGAAAGTTACTCTCCTGCCGTAGATTGGGCAATAGAAGAAACAGGATTATCACCTGATATTTTCCCAGGAAAATGTCCTTTTACTCCTGAACAGGTGCTAGATAGTGAGTTTTTACCTGAGTGATTGATAATTATTGAAAATAAAATTAATTACCAATCAACAATAAACCATTGATAAATCTAGCTTGCGGTAGTCTTTCAAGAAAATTATCTTTGTTAGGGTGATGATGTCGCGTTTATTTATCCTATTCAGAGGTTGAAAATGGCTAATTTAAATCAGCGTCGTCCTGAAAATATCAACGGTGATTTTTATGTTGATACTACTTGTATTGATTGTGATACCTGTCGCTGGATGACTCCCGAAGTATTTTCCCGTATTGGTGAACAATCAGCAGTGCATCATCAACCAAGCAATAATGCAGAAAGAATAGCCGCATTACAAGCACTTTTATCCTGTCCCACCAGTTCCATTGGTACAGTAGAAACACCACAAGATATTAACTTTGTACAACAAACTTTTCCGATTTTAATAGATGAGAATATATACCATTGTGGCTATCATTCCGAAAAATCTTTTGCCAGTGTTCCCTATTTAATTCAACATCCAGAAGGCAATATATTAGTAGATTCTCCCCGGTTTGCACCACCATTAGTTAAACGTTTAGAAGAAATGGGAGGAATAAAATATCTGTTTTTATCTCACAAAGACGATCTTGCCGATCATCAACAATTTGCAGATTATTTTCAATGTCAACGCATTTTACACAGTGATGATATTGACCCAGAAACAAAAAATATAGAAATACAAATAACAGGTTCAGAACCATTTCAACTGACAGCAGACTTATTAATTATTCCCGTTCCCGGACACACTAAAGGACACACAGTTTTACTGTACAAAAATAAATTTCTGTTTACAGGAGATCATCTTACTTGGTCCAAAGAAGAAAAACAATTAATAGCCTTTCGTGAATTTTGTTGGTATTCCTGGACAGAACAAATTCAATCTATGCGTAAACTAACCAATTATACCTTTGAGTGGGTGCTACCAAGTCATGGAAGACGCTATCAAGCTGATTCTGAGATTATGCAACAAAAAATGCAAAGGTGTATTGATTTTATGGAAAGTTTGCAGTAATAATTCAGGAGTCAGGAGTCAGCAGAGAAAATTCTTGCCTTACACCCCACACCATGCTATCACCTGTCATAACATCCCCAAAAAATCATCTACAACCTAACCCATAGAGTTAAAATAGAGAAATTGTGAAAAGATAGAAAATCAAATGTTTTGGGCTGATAAAATCGCTGCTGATACACAAGGCTACCAGGTAGTTAATGATTCTAAAACTCCTTCAGGACGGGTCCACGTCGGATCATTGCGGGGTGTGGTTATCCATGATGTTATTTACCGTGCCTTGAAACACGCAGGTAAGCCCGTAAAATTCATGTACGGTGTGGATGACTACGACGCATTGGATACCGTTCCCAAATATTTAGACAAGGAAAAATTTAAACCATATTTGGGTTTCCCCCTGTGTAACGTACCTTCACCTGGTGAGGGTGCGAGTGATTATGCTAAATATTTCATTGGCGAATTTTTTGAAATTTTTGAGTATTTAGGAATTAAACCAGAAACTTATTTTTTACGTGATTTATATCGTTCTGGTCAACTTAATTCCCACATTGATACTTTCTTAAAAAATGCTCATCTTGTGAGAGAAGCATATAAAGAAGTAAGTAAAGGCGATCGCCCTGATAACTGGTATCCTTTTCAAGTTATTTGTGAAAATTGCGGTAAAATCGCCACAACTGT
This sequence comes from Sphaerospermopsis sp. FACHB-1194, assembly GCF_014696235.1. Taxonomy (NCBI): domain Bacteria; kingdom Bacillati; phylum Cyanobacteriota; class Cyanophyceae; order Nostocales; family Aphanizomenonaceae; genus Sphaerospermopsis; species Sphaerospermopsis sp. FACHB-1194. The sequence continues at coordinate 105,763 of NZ_JACJPU010000007.1, forward strand.
AACCACAGATTATAACGGTTCAGAAGTTTTTTATACTTGTGAACCAGATGCAACTAATTATGTAAAAGGTTGTGGTCATTCTGGTTGGGTTTCTCCTTTTAATGGTAATGGGAAATTACCTTGGAAGGTGGAATGGGTTGCAAAATGGGATGTGTTAGGTGTAACTATTGAAATGGCGGGAAAGGATCACTCGCAAAAAGGTGGTTCTAGGGATGTAGCTAATGCGATTTCTCGCAAAGTTTTACAAAAACAACCGCCTTTTCATTCACCTTATGAATTTATTCTTGTCAATGGTACAAAAATGAGTTCATCTAAAGGTGTAGGTTCGAGTGCGCGGGAAATTGCTGATTTATTACCACCTGAGTTATTACGCTTTTTAATGTTAAGAACTCAGCCGAGAACGGTAATTAATTTCGCTCCCAATTATGAAACCATTACTCGGTTATTTAGAGATTACGATACTTTAATTAGTAAGTATCAAAATAATTCTGAATTAACTGAAGAGTTAATGTCTTTATTTTATGCCCAGTTGGGTGATGAAGTTAAACCATTTCAACCTTTTGATTACAGTACGTTAATTTCCCTGTTGCAAGTTCCGCGTTTAAATATTCAGGATGAAGTTGTACAAAGAACTGCAAATCCTTTAACTGAGTATGATCACTTTATTGTCAATCAAAGAATTGCTTCTGCTCAAAAGTGGTTGCAAGACTACGCAGATGAGGAAGAAAAGCTAGTTCTATATTTAGAACAAGTTCCCGAAAAAGCTAATACTTTAAACGCAGAACAGGTGAGTTATGTACAGAAGTTAGCGGAGAATTTAGAGAATGCTGCTAACTGGGAAGCTGAAGAATTGCAAACTGTGATTTTCTCAACTACTAAGGAATTACAAATTCCTCCAGCGAATGCTTTTAAGGCTTTGTATTTGGCGTTTTTAAATAAAGAACGTGGTCCAAAAGCTGGTGGTTTGTTCTCTTATTTAGAGAAGTCTTTTGTGATTTCTAGATTGCAAGATGTTGTCAGTTTGAATCAGGCAAAAGTTTAATCACTTGTTGACTTGTTCCCTGTCTCTGACAGGGAATACATTTTGTGAGTCTCTGACTTATATTTAATATTAGCAGAAGGCAGAGCCTTCTTAATTGCATTCCCAGTTAGAAACGGGGAACGAGGAGAAGACGTATTTAGGGTTTACTGAATAAATCCGAAAACTTTACAGGTAAAGGGTTTTAGCTATTTTGACTTGTACTGAGCGACTTGTACTGAGCCTGTCCTGAGCGGTGTCGAAGGGCGCAGTCGAAGTAAGCCGAAGTGCTTTCAAAAATTGCCAGCTTTTATGAGGTGACAAGTGAAAAACCTTGCACTTAATTCCTACTTCAAGAAAAAATCGTTCCTATCCAACTCTTGAAACTGTCACCGTGGCGTAGCACCTGTCACCTGTCACCTGTCACCTAGCCTTCACAGATAACTTTTTCAGCAAACCCTATTTATTCAGGTTTCATAATTTTGATACTAATTTTTCATGATCAAAATCCTTCTGCATAGCTTTATTATCTTGATTTTGATCACGCTGTTTAAATTCCTCTAACAAAGTAAAAAACCTGTTAAAAGCATCTTTTTCATCACGGGTAAATAATAAAATAATATTCGCCCAAGAATTGGAAGTTCTCACATTAAAATGTTGCTGTATCCAGGGCTGAAAATTCTCATAAAAATCAGCTTCTTCCTGATTTAATTCCACTCCTAACTCATTCCTTGCGAATTTATATCCTACTAAAAAATGACGTAAAATAGTAATAGAAGAATTACCAATATACATTCCTGGACTGTGTTTGATTTTTTGTAAAACTTCATATATTCCTCCCATATTAACCTCCTTGCTGTGGTGGTGCTGGTTTTACTATAGCAAATCTATTTCAGTGATAATAAACTCACGGCTGAGACAATCAAAATCATTTAACCAATCCTCTTTCGTCATTCCTTCAACTGAGAGATTATCAAAAACTTTGCCTAAAACCTCCACTTCATAATGAGTACCATTCTGTGTAATTGAATTGGTGATATCCTGTTTTTCTAAACGATTACTCAAAATATATTCATCTGTTCTATTTTTTGTTTTTAATTTGAGAATTTTAGCTTGAATATTGTTCTTTTGTAACCATTGGTATATAGCCCTAGCACAATCATCACATTGATAAAGATCAAAATTTTGAATGATTTTCCCAATTTCTCGAAAAATATCCTCATCAGATAATTGACTCACCCACACCTCCAGGCTACCGCTAATTTATCAACCTTTATATTTTCTTGTATATTTTCTTGTTCCCTGTCTCTGACAGGGAATACAGTTTATGGTAAAAATTCCATATCCAGAATTTGAGTCACAGTGTAAGGTAAATCTGCTGGAAAGGTATTTTGAGAAATTCCTGTTTCGTTACTTGCTAGTTTTTTGCCTCTGCGGTAGCACTCAGCTAATACTTCTTCTAAATAAGGATTAAGACTAGGACTATCTTGTAATAAGTCTTCAATGCGGTTACGTTGTTCTGTAATTGTATTTTGCCAAGATCCACTTCGCAAATTAGGCTGATATTGCCATTTTAGCAAATGCTGTAACAATACCTCCAATCTGCTTTTCAACTCTCGTTTATCCGACTTTCCCAAACTTTCAATCTCCTCAACAACCGCTTCCCAATCTACCCTATCCCATTTTTCAGCGCGAATTAACTCAGCCGTTTGCTGTGTCCATGCTAAAAAATCAGTATCATACAATCGGATTGCTGTCTTGGGAATAGAAACCATGATGTTTTTCTCCTAGTCTCTTTTTATGGGGAGCATCCCAAATGTGTAAATTTATTTTGATCTAACGGAAAAACTCTCCAAGGTCTTGATATGATTGAACCGCAAAGGACGCAAAGGACACTAAGGTAAGAGAGTTTAAAAGATTTTTTAGTGTTGCTGTGGTTATTTTTTCAAAATTGGGATGCTCCCTTTTTATGTTAGCAGAAGGCAGAGCCTTCTTGATTACATTCTCAGTTAGAAACTGGGAACGAGGATAACGAGAATAAATTCAAATACCCTGACGAAATTTTCTAATTGCTTCTAAGGGTGAAGATAATAAAATACAACGACTTAATAAAGATAAATCTAACTCTGGTAACAACACACTATTACTAACTTTCTCATATTCTTGTTCTTGTAAACAATAAACCTCAAGTGTGCCATCTTCCCAAAACCAAACTTCGGGAATTTGCATTAATTTGTATTTCTGTAATTTAATAGGACTACCGCTAGTAATAACTACCTCTATACACAAATCTGGTCTATCTTTATCTGTGCCTAAACAATAGGATAAGTCGGCTTGATAATCAACTATACCAGGAATAACTTGATTAAAACTGCCACTAGGAAAAAATTCAATTTCTTTGTCTAAAAAATACTGTCCTAGCAACAAACCTATTAAAGATGTTATAAATTCATGTGCTTTACCTATACCCACAATTTCTAAAACTCCCTCACAATAAAATAAACGCACCCCTGGTACATTTTCAAAGCTGTTTTGAATTGCTTGAAATCTTTCCCAAATAACTCCCCGACGGTAGAAACGTTGTTCTTCTTCGGCTAAACCAATGGAATTTTCTAAGGCTTGAGTCATAATTTTTTTCACTCTCCCTAGTGACAATTTTAATTATACCAAATTTAGATCCCCCCAACCCCCCTTAAAAAGGGGGGCTAATATGGCTAATATTTATTGATATTATGTTAAAACCAAATTATCCCGATGAATGACGGTTTCTGCACCTGCATAACCTAAAATTCCTTCGATATCTCGTGAATGACAACCGCGAATTTTTTGTAATTCTTCGCTGTTATAATTCACCAAACCTCTAGCAATTTCATTACCATGAATATCACATATTTGCACTGCTTCTTGGTGATCAAATTCCCCTTCTACGGTTTTAATTCCTGCTGCTAATAATGATTTTCCTGCTTGAGAAATAGCTGTAATTGCGCCATCGTCTAAATATAATTTTCCAGATGGAACTAAACCATAAGCTATCCAGCGTTTTCTCGCTGATGTTGGTTCTGGTTGGGGTGCAAAATGCGTTCCGATGGGTTCTCCGTTGATGATTTTTTCAATGTTGTGGGGAAAACGTCCTTGAGTGATGACAGTTCTTACTCCCGCAGCGATCGCAATTCTAGCAGCAGATATTTTTGTTACCATTCCCCCAGTTCCCCACTGTGAACCCTGTCCCCCGGTTTGAATCTGTAATTCCGCTAATTCCTTCATATTACTAATTAAAGAAATGGGTTTAGCGTCGGGTACTGTACGGGGATCTGCTGAATATAATCTATCAACGTCTGTCAGTAAAAATAACCAATCTGCCTCAACTAAGCTGGCCACTAAGGCGGAAAGGGTATCATTATCACCAAATTTCAATTCTTCTATGGCTACGGTATCATTTTCATTGACTATGGAAATTACTCCCAGTCCTAGCAATTCCTGAAAAGTATTATAAACGTTAAGATAGCGGCTACGTTGCACTAAGTCTGATCTAGTTAATAATACTTGGGCAATAGGCTGTTGCAAAGTAGTAAATAAGTCGTCATATATACGCATTAAACGACCTTGCCCAACTGCTGCTACTGCTTGTTTGAGGGCGATCGCTTTGGGACGTTCTGTTAAACCCAGTCGCGCACAACCCACACCCACAGCACCGGAGGAGACTAAAATTATATGATGTCCCTGTTGTCTTAAATTACACAGGGTTTCTGTTAAGCTGGCAATGGTAGAAAGGGCTAATTGTCCCGTTTCTGGTTGGGTCAGGCTAGAAGTACCGATTTTTACAACTATTGTTTTAGTCATTAGTCATTAGTTATTAGTCATGAGTTATTAGTTATTTTTCCCAATCACCAGTCACCAGTCCCCAATCACCAATCACCTATCAACACCTAAAAAATTGTACAGCGCCAATCCCTCTATCGTGAAGGCTGACGCTGTACGGGTTTAAAGTTATTTTTGATCGGCTAGGGTCTTTATTTGCTTGACCCCATGTTATTAATACCTATAATCTCCGATTTTTTGGAACATTAAGGATTTCTTTAGTATTTCTTTAGATTTACTTTTTTATTGATTTATCAATCTTTGTTAATTTTTGTGTATTTGGGAGAAATAGAAGCGCCAAGTATTTCTGATACCCAAACTTCAAAGTTGCGAATAGGATGAGAACGAAGCACAGTATCAGCATGAACAATAGGTTCAACTAAAATAGTAAACATTCCTAAACGATTACCTGCTATGACATCAGTAAATAAGCGATCGCCTACCATACCTACTTGATGTACAGGTAAATTCATTCCTTGTAATGCGGCTCTAATTTTACGACGTGAGGGTTTAGCCGCACCCAGGTAATAAGGAATATTCAGGGAACGAGCAATACTACCAATTCGGGATTCACTGAGATTATTACTCACTAACCAAAGAGCCGCATAATCACGCATTTGTTCTACCCATTGTTCTAGTTCTGGGGAAGCGGCGCTGGCAGTAATGGGTACTAGAGTATCATCAACATCCAAAACCAGCCCTTTGAGTCCATATTGTTGGATGATATCTGGTGTGAGTTGCAAAACGGAACCTTCTAAAATCAAGTCTGGTTGTAAAATATTGTTCCAAGTCTTCATAATTCGTAATTCATACATGAGGTGACAGGTGATTGGTGACTGGTGACTGGTGACTGGGGAAAAATATTTCCCTTCTGCCTTCTGCCCCCTGCTTCTTCTGCCTCCTGAACTCCTAACTCCTGTAATAAAATTCCATTGCCAATCAAGATTAGACTAGCAATGGAAACATTAAATTTCAGTTATGAATTATTCAACCTGATCAAACAGATGTTCTTCTAAAAGCGGTTGAACTTTACGAAATTCTTCAGGAGATAGTAATTCTGGCTTACCTGACTTGGTGATACGGGCAAAAAATAGCAGGGGATCAAGGGGGGTGTAAACTGCATACTCCTGGTCTTGATGATAGAAACTAGCCAGTAGCTGTAGTTGCTCCGGTTCTAAATCTGTTCCTTCATCTTCGATTTCTAAGGTGAAGATTTCTGATTCTTCTACTGGTGGTAATTCACCCACTACAGTCAAAGCATAAGCAGTATTTTTAATAGTCAGATTTTGCTCAGAGAGAACTGCTTGAGCGGTACTAAAAATCTCATCAATTAAATCGTCATCTTCTACCAAAATGGCTTCTTCTTCCTCACCATCACCTTGCCAAGCAAAAATTTCTATGGGTGAGTCAACAGGCAGAAGTAAAACATATTCTTGCCTATCTACCGAGAGGGAATGCTCAATATAACATTCGAGCGATCGCCCTTTTTCATCGGTCAAAGTGATAGCAGCAGCGTCAGCACGATCATTTTCTTCAGAAAATTCAGATGAATACATAGTCACATTATCTAAACTTATCAATACTCAAATCTATGAAATTCATTTAACTGTTTTATGACAGTCAATGTCAACCAAAAAGCTGAATATACAGTTGAGTAATAGTTTTCAGAATATCATGTTCAAAGGTATTAATCCTCAACAAATGCTACCGATCTGTTGGAGTTACTGCGTCTAGCATCTAGCCACTGTTGCAAAATTAAAGCTGCGGCTTTCCGGTCAATCAGGCTCTTATGACGTGATGGCGAGCGATTTTCTGCAATCAGCATTTGTTCAGCTTGAAAAGAAGTTAATCGCTCATCAACGTATTCAATAGGCAGATGCACAGCTTTAGCCAACCTCTTGGCAAATTTCTGGACGTGTCGAGCTTGAAAACCTAAAGATCCATCCATTGAATATGGTAGACCAACAACCAGAACTTGCACTTGGCGATCATGCAAGATTTGTTGTATTTGCTCCACATCATCTTGAAAGGATCGGCGCTCAATCGTAGTGATACCTGTGGCAATCAAACCAGTACCATCGCACCCTGCTAAACCGATGCGTTTGCTACCAACATCCAAACCCAAGGCGGATATAAAAGATTTTGATTGCTGCTCAAGCATCACTCTAATTGTTCTCCTGGTGTGCCTCTGATGATTCAGATTGGCGATATGTATCCATATTATGAAATTGTTGACTACCAAAAGCAACAGTTTCTGACTTATTTGCTGCTGTTCGCTCTGAGGCAGGTTGTGGTTTAGGAACCCATGACATACCACCGGGTATGGGTTTACGTGCTGGTTGTAGTCCTTGCAGCACTTCTGGCCATTGTATGCCTTCCAAAGAAACGAATTTGGATTCGCGGATTTTATGCCAAACGGAACGCGACATAATTAGGGTATGTTCAATGCGTTTAGCACCAATTCTTTCTAAATATTCTTCCCGTTCTGGCTGATAATCAGAGGAAGCCAGTTGTAAACCTTGTTGGGGAAAATCTTGAGCAATGCGAGCTAATTGAGACAATAATTCTGGATACAACCAAGTATAGGCTGGGTGAACCGTCAAACTCGCTACATGAGGATTTTCGCCTTTCCGGTCAAGTTGTACCTGAAAATAGCCAATAGCTGCTTTGCGTTGGGGTTCAAACACATAACCGCTGACAATCTCTGTTTTTGTCACCCATTGCTTCACAGCATCGGCAAGAACACCGAATAAACTGGTTTTAAAATCATGGGTATGGCGGTCAAAAACCTGACGTACCAAAGGCGGCATGGATGCTGTATCTAGTTGATATAGTAATGGTGCATCAGCATTACTAACGGGTAAGAGATTGGGTAAGTCAGGTTCTGCTTGTGCTAATTCTCGCAGTAACTCTGGGCTAATTTCCCAGTAGGTCATTTCTGCCAACCGCTGAAATCCATTTTGTCGATATAGTGCTAGAGCATCAACGTCATTGACATTAATTTCTAGCAGCCAGGTACGAGCTTCTAAAATTGATTCAAAGCAATGCCTAAGTAGTTGTGAACCTACCCCCAGTTTGTCAGCAGTACGGTCTAACATTACCCTGTCAATTCGCCAAGTGCTGCGGGTACGGTTAAATGGTGATACTTGAATCATTCCTAGCAGCATCCGTCCTTGCTCTGCGACAAATCCGCAGAAGCGGTACTGTAAAGGGTTGGGAAACCAACTCAAAAACTTGAGTAAGCCAAACCAGTGACGCAGCCATTGCATGGTAAAAAAGCTGCCCTTGGGAGAGAGGTCTGTATAGGAATCTTGTGTTAGACGTTCAATACCGTCTAGATCCCGATATTGAACAGGACGAATTACGAGGCTGAGATTTCGAGGAAGTAGTGAATTCATTTTGATTCAAGCCGCCATTTAACCTTTACTAATTGCGATGGGTAAGGTACTGCTGCAATAATAATCTTAACGGCTTTTCACTCTTAAGTTATTGTTCCAAAAGAGTGATTTTATTAACTGAATACCGAAAAAAGAATAAAAAGCAGAAATTGTGATGACACCGTTGGCGTAGACACAATCATATCTGCTTCTATTGTATAAGTTTTTCTGAAAATTCTCTATAATGCTCAGGTTTTATAAACCTTGTCTAGAGGCCAGCTTTTCAAAGTAAGCTTGAGTTTGATGAAGTAGCTGCTGGCGACTATCTTCTTGTGTGTGTTTTAGTGTTGGAACCAAGTTGCGAGCTTGGAGTGTCATGTGCAACTGTAGATGCGCCACATATTCACTGATATCTTGGTTTTCTACAACTGCGCCCGTTAATACATTTGATTCCATTGCCACTGTGTTCTCCTTTATCAATGTTGTGCGGTTGTATGACTTGATCACATGATCAAAATATCATACTTGTTTGACTTAGCTTATTGATTTGCAACGAACTGTAATAGTTAGGTATTGGGGACTGGGGACAGAAGGAAGTTTACCAATTACCAATTACCATTTCTCTACCCAATAGATAATTTCTGAGGCTGAACTATCAATAGCGACTCCATAGCTATGACCATGATTCCATTTAAACCCTGGTTTACCTTGGTCTTGTGCCTTGAATACCAAGATTTGATATGTACTGGGAAAGGCTAAATTATCAGATTTACCAGTATAAAAAAATGTTGTGGGTACACCTTCAGCTTGTTTGATATGGTCGTTTGTATCACCCCCCCCCAATATTTATGCCCTGCAATTTTACTGTAGTGGGAAAGTGATTTTTGAATTTGTTCAGGAGGTCGTTTTAAACGGATTTGAAAAAAATTACTTCCTTGCTTCTAGCCTGGAGAGTAAGCCAGGGAGATGAACTGATCACTACGAGTAATCTTTATGGGGAAATGTTTGATTTGGTTAAGATCAGACCACTTGTGATTGCGAATTTCTGAATAGCGTGATATATCAGTAATTATCTGTGCTGTTGCCGTATTGTTGACAGTTTGTGTGAAGAGAAAACTGCCTGCAATTACACTGGAACTACCCACAGATAATAAACCTATTGTAGCGATTTTGACTAATAAAGATTGCTGCATTTAGTTGAGTAAATCTAGTTGGTAGATTAATATCCCAACTCATCAAACAACCGTCATGATAATTTTTAATCTATCACCAGAAATATTAATTGTCAGAAGTCAGAAGTCAGAAGTCAAGAGTCATATTAGGACTGCTATTTGATTTGTGATAGCTGGCGTGGTGTAGCCATACAAATTAAATGAAAGGATTTTGGATTTTGGATTGTATTTAATCAACTCCAATCTAAAATCTAAAATCTTGTCCCAGTCAACAGTCACCAGTTACCAGTCAAGGGTTTCTTTTAGAAAGAACCAAAAATCATTCCTGCTAAAATCAAAAATCCAATCCAGACATTTTGACGGAACATTTCTCCATAAGCAGGGTTAGGTAGTTCGGGGTTTCTCAAGCGGATAAATTGCCAAACCCAACCACCAGATGCAATGATTAAACTAATCCAGAAAAATCCATTCAGGTTAACTAACAAACCCTCTCCAGCTAGGAGAATGATCGTACCAGCGAAGAAAATACCAATAGCTGTGGGGGCATATTTACCAAAAAAGAGGGCGCTGGAATTAACACCAATGCGCTGATCATCTTGGCGATCGCTCATGGCATAAATGGTATCAAATCCCAATGTCCAAAGTACAGTTGCACCCCAAAGTAACCAAGTCGGTGCGGTAATGTTTTGTGTAACTGCACTCCAACTAATCAAAACGGCAAAACCCCAAGCGATAGAAAGCACTAACTGCGGTACAGGAAATACTCGTTTTGCACCAGGATAAAGTAAAATTACGGGTACTGCTGCTACAGACAACCAGAAGCTTAAAGGGCTAAGATAGAAAGCGAGAACTGCGGCACAAGCCAGGGCAACTATCCCTACAGCTATACCCACTTTGATGGATAGGGCGCGGGAAGCCAAAGGGCGATCGCGTGTTCTCTCGACTTGCGGATCTATATCTCGATCCCATAAATCATTAACTACACAACCTGCGGCGCTGGTGGCCAGAGTACCTAATATAATTACTCCTACTAGGGGTAAAGGTGGTTTACCAGCAGCTGCCAAAAACACAGCCCATAGTGCAGGAATCATCAAAATTAACCTACCTTCTGGTTTATGCCACCGTAACAGCCGAATAATAACTAGCCATAATGGTTCTTGGTTGCTTTCTGGTGTTGTTAGCATATTCGCTTAATTCACATATCTTCACATCTATAGAATATCGTTATTTGATAACTGTAAATACAGGGAGCATCCAAATTTGGGAAAAATACAGCACTGATGTCAAAACATGATTTAATTCTCTTTACTTTTACTTTATTCTCTAGGACTTACGCACAAGTCACAGAAGAATGAACCACAAAGGAACGAAGGACACGAAGGAAAGAGGGTTGGAGAGATATTTTGCGTCAGTCCTGTTCTCTTTACTTTGCGTCTGTGCGATTTATTTTTTGATGATCTTGACACATCAACGAATGTTCCAGCTTGGGATACAAATTCATTACTTTAATTGTGTGTAATTTCACCAAACAATTAACCTGAAAACTCTATATATTTACAATACAGTAGATAGCAGATCAATCAGGTACAGAATCTAATTTGAAACCTAGACAGAAACAGAGTTTTACTCCTGACTCCTGCTGTATTGTCAGTAACAAGTATTTAGTGCGGATTAAATCGGCACACCAGCTTTGACCATCCATTGTTAAGAGAGAGAAACTTAAATGGTGAATGTAGTTTCTGCGAACTGGGAGAATATGGCAACTCCACCAGTGAAGCAAAACCGGATGATTGCGTCCATTGATATCGGCACTAATTCTTTGCACATGGTAATAGTCAGGATTGAACCGACACTACCAGCTTTTACAATGATTGCCAAAGAAAAAGAAACAGTGAGATTAGGCGATCGCAATTTAGAAACGGGAGAATTAAAACCAGAAGTGATCAAAAAAGCGATCGCTTGTTTAGGACGTTTCCAAGCACTAGCCAAAAGTCTCGAAGCAGAAAGCATTATTGCAGTCGCTACTAGCGCCGTCCGTGAAGCACCTAATGGTAGAGAATTTTTACACCAAGTAGAAACCGAATTAGGTTTAAGTGTAGACTTAATTTCTGGTCAGGAAGAAGCGCGACGCATTTATTTAGGTGTGCTTTCTGGCATGGAATTTAATCACCAACCGCACATTATTGTTGATATTGGTGGTGGTTCAACAGAACTAATTTTAGGCGACTCCCAAGAACCCCGCAGTCTCACCAGTACAAAAGTTGGTGCAGTGCGACTCACTGGGGAGTTTATCACCACTGATCCCATCAGTGATACAGAGTTTCAATATCTGCAAGCCTACGCACGAGGTATGTTAGAACGTTCTGTAGAAGACGTACTTTCTAAACTCCAACCTGGTGAAATTCCCAAGTTAGTAGGAACATCTGGCACAATTGAAACTATAGCCATGATTAATGCTAGGGAAAAGATGGGTGTAATACCTTCTACCCTCAATGGTTATCAATTTAATCTTCAGGACTTGCGGACTTGGGTAACGCGCTTGCGACGCATGAATAGCGTAGAACGGGCAGCCATTTCAGGAATGCCAGAAAGACGGTCAGAAGTAATACTTGCTGGGGCAGTGATATTACAGGAAGCAATGACCCTGTTGGGTGTAGACTCAGTGACACTGTGTGAACGTTCCCTGCGGGAAGGTGTGATAGTAGATTGGATGCTGACACATGGTTTAATAGCAGATAGACTGCGCTATCAAGGTTCAGTTCGAGAACGCAATGTTCTGAAAATTGCCAAAAAATACCAAGTTAACCTAGAACATAGCGATCGCGTAGCTAAATTCGCATTAAGTTTATTTGATCAAACTCAGGGAAAACTACATCCTTGGGGTAAAGACGAAAGACAATTACTTTGGGCTGCTGCAATTTTACACAATTGTGGTCACTACATCAGCCATTCCGCACACCACAAACATTCATACTACCTAATTAGAAATGGTGAATTACTTGGTTATAACGAAACCGATATCGAAATCATTGCTAATTTAGCTCGTTATCACCGCAAATCACCACCCAAGAAAAAGCACGAAAATTACCGGAATTTATTGCATAAAGAACATAAACAAATGATATGTCAACTGAGTGCAATTTTAAGATTAGCAGTAGCTTTAGATAGAAGACAAATCGGCGCAGTATCTCATGTTAATTGTGAATATTTGCCTCATGCAAATGAATTGAAAATGTTAATATTTCCCTCTGAATCAGGTGATGATTGTGCTTTGGAATTGTGGAGTTTAGATTACAAAAAAGGAGTGTTTGAACAAGAATTTAGTGTGAAATTATTAGCAAATTTAGTCAATACTGGCGTTAAGTTTTCTTAGCTTTTAGGGAATTTAATCGCAGGGGTAAGGGTGTCAGGGTGTAAGAGTTTAGGAAAAATGAATTCTTTCTCCTGTAACTCCTGTAACTCCTGTAACTCCTGTAACTCCTGTAACTCCTTGGATTATTATGAAATATCAATTCTCTCGCATGAATGCGGTACAATCACCAATTATTCCTGTAGTTGGGGAATTAATCAAAAATTCTCCCGGTACAATTTCTTTGGGACAGGGTGTAGTCTACTATAGTCCACCACCAGAAGCAATAGAAATATTACCAAAATTCCTCAACGATGCCACAAATCATCTCTACAAACCAGTTACAGGAATACCCGAATTAATTACAGCATTAACAACAAAATTATCAACATTTAACGGCATTGAAATTAACAATCAAAATTGTATTGTTGTCACAGCCGGTAGTAATATGGGCTTTATGAATGCTATTTTAGCCATAACTTCCCCAGGTGACGAAATTATATTAAACACTCCCTATTATTTCAATCATGAAATGGCAATTACAATGGCGGGTTGTCATCCAATTTTAGTAGCAACAGACGAAAATTATCAATTAATTCCTGAAAATATAGCCCAAGCTATTACACCCAAAACCCGCGCCATTGTCACAATTTCGCCGAATAATCCCACAGGTGTAATATATTCAGAAGCGGTATTAAAACAAATAAATCAAATTTGTCGAGAACGGGGTATTTATCATATTAGTGATGAAGCTTATGAATATTTTACCTATGAGGGAATAAAACATATTTCCCCTGGTGCATTTGCGGGAAGTAATGAATATACAATTTCCCTTTATAGCCTTTCCAAAGCTTATGGTTTTGCGAGTTGGCGTATTGGTTATATGGTAATTCCTCAACATTTATTAAATGCAGTCAAAAAAGTACAAGATACAATTTTAATTTGTCCTCCTGTCGTTTCCCAGTATGCAGCATTAGGGGCATTACAAGCAAAAGAAGATTATGTAAAAGATCATATTCAAACAATTGCCCAAACTCGGAAAATAGTGATTAATGCACTTAATGAATTACAAGGTTTATGTACCATCACACCTGCAAATGGGGCTTTCTACTTTTTCTTAAAAGTACATACTCAAATAGATGCTTTAGAATTAGTAAAAAGATTAATTCAAGAACATAAAGTAGCAGTCATCCCTGGTACAACCTTCGGGATAGAAGACGGTTGTTATTTGCGTGTTGCTTATGGTGCATTAAAACAAGAAACAGCAAAAGCAGGAATAGAAAGATTAGTCAAAGGATTACAAATTATCTTATCATAACCACAGATGGATGAAGGTTACTGGGGACTGGTGACTGGGGACTGGGGACTGGTGACTGGGGACTGGGGACTGGGGACTGGTGACTGGGGACTGGGGACTGGTGACTGGGGACTGGTGACTGGTGACTGGGTAATCAATTTTATGTTTTCTAATCAACTATTCCCAATTACCAATTACCAATTACCAATTACCAATTACCAATTACCAATTACCAATTACCAATTACCAATTACCAATTACCAATTACCAATTACCTAAATCAAACTCTACAAATTCTGGTAAACCTGGATAAATCATATTTTTATCTAATGCAGACAAAACTTGATTATTAGCATTAGTAGAATTTAAACAACGACAAACTAATTCAGCAACATCAGCACGGTGAATACTACCAACAATTCGGGGATCTGCGGTTAAAATACCATTACCTGTAGATGGTTCTGATTTTAAACCACCGGGACGAATAATGGTATAGTTGAGTCCGCTATTTATCAGGTGTTGTTCTGCTTTTTCCTTTTCAATTAATACTGGTTTGAGTGCTTCTAAAGCTTGAGGAGGAAGCGCACCTACACTATCACCACAACCAATAGATGTTACTAAAATAAACTTTTGTACTTTAGCTTTGACTGCGGCATCAATTAAATTTTTATTACCAATAAAATCTGGTTTGACACCATCTGTAGGTAAACCACCAAGGGTACTAATTACAGCTTGGATAGGTTCATTGCCTAAAAGTGCTTTTTCTACATCATCCACTTTTAAAGCATCTCCGAATACTGGATGAACAGCAATAGCTTCTAATTCCTTAGCGGCTACTTCTGTTCTCAAGAGTGCTTTTACCTTCATATTGTGTGCTGTCAAATATTTGGCGATTTCTTGACCAACACCACGACTAGCTCCAGCGACAAAAATGTAAGATGTAGTTGACATAGTGATTTTCTCAGATAGATCCTTTGATTACACAAATAATTAATATATCCTGGTTTGCTCAATTTGGTAAATTCCTGCTATAAGATTGTATCAGCCAAGATTTTGATTTACTGACATAAACCTTCTTAGTGACTATAAATGTTGCTCTAGAAACAGTAAGATGTTTTCAGAGTTAGTTAGAATTTATGGAAATCATTTAAATTTGTTTTTATCTCATTTTCTGACAATCTGCTTTAAATATCAGTTCCTATTTTTCAGATTGTTAAATTTGCTTAATCTTTATTTCACTAAAGGTTATAAAATTGGTTAAATTTCTTAGTATAACTTACATTAGGTATGCAATAGTGTGTCACTATCATGCAGATGGATTGGATTAGTTTACTCAAAGCGCAACAAACGGACTTCCTGCAAAGGGTGAAAAAACCCAAGACAATTGATCTATCTCTTTTGGAAGGTCAAGTCAAAGGTTGTCACAGTGAAATTATGGTATTTTGGGGCGATTCTTTGGCAAAAATTCTGGAATGTTCTCGTAAACAAGCAGAAATTCTGGCCAAAAATCCACCACCCATGCCTCCAGAATATCCTGAACCACCAGATTGGACAATTCCCTTTCCTAAATTTTTTCAAAGTCAAGCGGAAGATTTTCTTGTGCGTGAACAAATTGTAGATCGGGTAATCATAGAACGCTTGGGTAAATTAGTGAAAAAAGTGCCACAAGACAGTTTAGAAAATATGGTTTTGGATGATGAGGGAAATTTGCGCGGTGAAAGTAAGTTTACTTATATTTTAAGTAATAATTCCCAAATCAGTGTACAAGTTCACGTAGCGGATGGAGAAAGTTTTAACGGCATTAAAAAAGATAAAATTCGTTGGACGGTAACACAGGAAGATGTGAAAAACCACCAAGTATTAATTTTCTTGTGTTTGTTTTATCCAGGACATACAAAGTTAGGATATCAAAAACAAACAGTGATCACTGGTTTTTTACCTACAAATCAAGTTCAATTTTCTGAACCAAAGTTGTATTTACATCCGAGTAGTTTATTGTATGCTGGTGGTTTAAATTGGTATTTGGAATTTATCAATGGCAATAAAAATGGCAATAAATATGATTCATCCATCACCGATCATAAAATGATGGTGGAAGTGATTCAGACGTTGCCTTCAGAACATCCACAAAAGCATATTATTGGTGATTGGGAATGTTGGCAAACATTAAAAGGACACACGCGAGGAATTAACTGTTTAGCTTATGCTATTAAAGCTTTAACAGTGAAAGATTTGGGTGGTCATAATGTGAAAACTATCCCAATTTTAGCTAGTGGTAGTCGTGGTGAGACAAAGTTATGGGATTTATCTAAAGGTGAATTAATTGAAACTTTAGCAGAATATCCTTGGTCTGTTTCTGGTGTGGTAGATGAAGTTAATTCTTTAGCTTTTAGTACCGATGGACAAACTTTAGTTAGTGTAGGTGCTGATTCTACGGTTAAAATTTGGCATACTGGGGCGTTAGATTTAATTGATATCCTGCATAAACATCAAGGTAGTGTGCGTTGTGTGGCGTTTACTCCTGATGGTAAAAGTTTAGCAACTGGTGGAGATGATAGAAAAATCTTGTTTTGGAATTTGCGCGATCGCCTAGTAGAAAATACTTTATGTTTAGATGATACTGCTGCCCATTCAATGGTATTAAGTCAAGATGGCAAAATTTTGGTGACAGGTAGTTATCGCAAAATCAAAGTTTGGCGTTTAACATCTTCATTTAATAATAGAAATCAGCAAGAAATTAAACCTGTACATATCTTAATAGGTCATTCTCACATTGTTAATTCTTTGGCTATGAGTGCTAATGGTAAATATTTAATTAGTGGTAGTCAAGATAAAACTGTGAGAGTTTGGAATTTAGTAACTGGGGAATTAATGCACACTCTCAAAAGTCATCGAGAAGGGGTTTATGCAGTTACTTTGAGTCCTGATGAACAAATTATTGCTAGTGGTAGTGCTGATAAAACTATTAAATTATGGCATTTGGAAACCGGAGAATTATTAGGAACTTTTTCTGGTCATGCTGATACTGTAACAGCTTTAACTTTTACTGCATCGGGTGAAATGTTGGTTAGTGGAAGTTTAGATAAAACTATTAAAATTTGGCAACGGAGTGAAAATTAGGTAATTGGTAATTGGTGATTGGTGATTGGTGATTGGTGATTGGTGATTGGTGATTGGTGATTGGTGATTGGTAATTGGTGATTGGTAATTGGTGATTGGTGATTGGTAATTGGTGATTGGTAATTGGTAATTGGTAATTTTTGTCAAATTTATGTTATTAATGATATAATGAAGATTATTATTCATTAATAACTATGACTATAACAAAAGAACTCCAAACTACTCTAGATGAGTTTCTGAAATTACCAGAAACTAAACCAGCATCAGAATTTATCAACGGGGAAATTATACAAAAACCAATGCCACAGGGTGAACACAGCCTTCTACAGATTAAATTGTGTACTACTATTAACCAAGTAGCCGAAACACAAAAAATTGCCTATGCTTTTCCAGAACTACGTTGTACTTTTGGTGGAGATACTATTGTACCGGATATAGCTGTATTTCGCTGGGACAGAATACCTAAAACCGCATCAGGGAAAATTAACAACCGTTTTGAAATTCATCCTGACTGGGTAATAGAAATACTTTCTCCAGAACAACAACAAAAAAAGGTATTAACTAAATTATTACATTGTTCCCGCAATGGTACAGAATTAGTTTGGTTAATGAACCCAGAAGAAGAAAGTGTTTTAGCTGTGTTTCCTGGGCAAAAAATTGATTTATATGACGGTGAGGATCAGTTGCCAATAGTTGAAGGTGTTAATTTAGAATTGACGGTAAAAGAAGTATTTAGTTGGTTGAGTTTTAGTTAATTATCAATAAATATGAAGGAATTGGGATTTCCAGAATATTCCTTGACATAGTATCAATAGTGGTACTATAATTTTTCTATGGCACAAATTGAAAAACTTTTAGCTGAAATAAAAAATAATCCTAAAGATGTCAAATTTACTGATTTAATTTAGTAAAACTTTGTAATCATTATTTCGGAGAACCTAGACAGCAAGGAACAAGTCATTGTGTCTATAAAACACCTTGGTTTGGAGATCCAAGAGTTAACATTCAAGAAAAGAATGGAAAAGCAAAATTTTATCAAGTCAAGCAGGTTTTAGCAGCCATTGAGAAAATTGAGGGAATGGAAAATGGTTAACTACGACCACTACACATATAAAATTACCTGGTCAAGTGAAGATCAAGAATTTGTAGGATTATGTGCTGAATTTCCTAGCTTATCTTATCTCCATGAAAATCGTAATTTGGCTTTAGAAGGTATTACGAATTTGGTCAAAGATATAGTATTAGATATGGAAGCTAATGGTGAAGAAATTCCAGAACCTATTGCAGAAAAAACCTACAGTGGTAAATTTCAAGTTCGTATTACTCCTGAACTTCATGGAAAATTAGCGATAGAAGCAGCAGAAGAAAATGTCAGTTTGAATCGTTATGTAAGTTATAAACTGGGATCTTGAAACTATCTAAATTCCAATTAATTAAAACCCAAAAATAAAAATCCTGTTTTTATCCTGTAAATCCTAAAAGAAATGCTAAAATCCGGCTATATACGAATAGACAACGACCCCATCACTGGAGTCGTTACCTACCATTTCCACGAAATGTAGCACCAAAAGGCACTCATACAACACCAATTATCAATTGTCAATTCTCAATTGATAATTAATTTCTACCTAGCCATTTTTGACCGTTTAAACGGTAAACTAGGCGAGATACCAATAAATCAAGGGTAATTTTGCGCTCATCTATTAAGAATGACTCTAGGGTACTGGGTTTTTTACCTTCGTTACAGGAAAAACCCTTTTTACCTTGAATGTCTGCATCGGGGAAATAGACGTTAAACTGTTTTTGTCCATTTTGCCAAGAACCAATAATTTGCCAGCATTCTTCCGCTGAGTCAAAGCCAATAATAGGATACTTCTGCTTGGCAAAATTTAGCTGTGCATCTGGTACTCCTTCATTTGCGATCGCCTTTTGTAAAGCTGGTAAATAATGTTGCTGCATAAACTCTTCAAATGGTTTATCTTCCACTGCGGGGGGTTTTTCTTTCTTGGCCGCAGGTTTAGCAGCAGCGGGTTTTTCGGTTTCTGCTTGATTTTGATTGGTTTCTTCTGCCATTGCTCAGGTCAATCCTTTATCTAACTGTGCTATAGTCAGTCATTCTTATTTTTACATATCATATTCTTGGCGTTGGTAATTGGTGATTGGGGAAGAGGTGATTGGTAATCAAAAGGAAGAATCATGGAATTAAGTATTGTAGACAACTCTTTGCAAATAGAATTTACTTTAACAGAACAACTTATAGCCATTCGCTTTCACAAACTTTGGCAAATACCCCTAAATCATATTATCTCTGTCACCATAGACCTACCACCAAAAACACTGAAAGATTTACGCGCCCCTGGTACTTTTGTACCGGGATTAATTAAAGCCGGAACTTATTATACAAACAGAGGTAAGGAATTTTGGTATGTGACAAGAAAAAATAATTTTGGTCAGGTTTTAAACATTGATTTAATTAATGAAACCTATCAGAAAATAGTCTTAAATAATATCGAAAATTATCAACAATGGCAACAACAACTAACTCAACACAGATGAACATATAGCAGGAGTCAGGAGTCAGGAGGAAGTTAATAACCCAATTACCAATTACCAATTACCAATTACCAATTACCAATTACCAGCCTCAACAGATATAATAAGTGTTCAACCAGACATGATATAAGATAACAAAGAATAATTTGTGAGGAGCTAAAAATGGGTAAGAAATATGATGTTTATGGTGTGGGTAATGCCTTGGTAGATATAGAATATGAAGTATCTCCAGAGTTGCTAGAAAAGTTAAACATTGATAAAGGTGTAATGACACTACTAGATGAAGATAGTCAAAATCTTATGTTAGACAATCTCAAAAATCTTCATTGTCATAAAAGTTGTGGAGGTTCAGCAGCAAACACAATAGTGGCTATTAGTCAACTAGGAGGAAAAACTTTTTATTCCTGTAAAGTTGCTAATGATGAATTTGGAGAGTTTTATATTCAAGATTTACTCAATTGTCAGGTAGATACTAACTTAAAAAATGCTGATTTGCAATCAGGAATTACAGGTAAATGTTTAGTATTAGTTACTCCTGATGCTGATCGTACCATGAATACATTTTTGGGAATAACAGGAGAATTTTCGAGTCAAGAATTAGTTCCAGAGGCGATCGCAGATTCAGAATATTTATATATCGAAGGTTATTTAGTCACATCTCCCACTGGTAAAGCAGCAGCTATTCAAGCTAGAGATATCGCTAAAAATGCTGGAGTTAAAACCACCATGTCCCTATCTGATTACAACATGGTAAAATTTTTCAAAGATGGTTTATTAGATATGATCGGACCTGGTTTAGACTTTATTTTTGCTAACGAAAGTGAAGCGTTAGGTTTAGCAGAAACAGAAGATTTTCAGGTAGCTGTAGATAAACTGAAAATTCTCAGCCAGAAATTTGCTATTACTCGTGGTCCTAAAGGTTCTGTAGTCTTTGATGGGGAAAAATTAATTGAAATTTCCGCACCTCAAGTTCATGCTGTGGATACAGTGGGTGCAGGTGATATGTATGCAGGAGCTTTTCTTTATGGTATTACCCACGGTATGAGTTATGAAGCAGCAGGAAAATTAGCATCTACCGCAGCTTCTCAAGTAGTTACAACCTACGGACCAAGATTAAAAGTTGAGGATTTACAAGCGTTGCTAACTGTTTAATGGTTAATTGCTCCCTTCCCACTCAAAGATTACCTATAAAGATTACCTATATTTCGTCCCTGAAGGGATAAGTTATGAAAATTATAGGTAATTTAACAGTGGGATAGGAGTATTATTTAGCTAACTGCTGACTGCTGACTGCTGACTGCTGAATACTAATTTTAACCACCTGCAATAGCAGGAACAATACTCACTTCATCACCATCTTTTAAGGGTGTTGCTGTTCCACCTAAAAAGCGGATGTCCTCGCTATTAACGTATAAGTTTAAGAAGCGATTTGGTTTCCCCTCTTCATTGCATAAACGCGACTTAATACCTGGACAAACTTGCTCTAAAGAATCAAATAATTCAGCAATGTTGGTACCACTGCATTCTAAGACAGCTTGATTATTTGTAAATTTTTGCAGCGCAGTGGGAACTAGAACTGTTACGGCCATAGTCTAAAGATTAGTTTTTAGTTTTCAAGTGAGAGTTGGTAGGGGGTTAGCATTGCTCAACCCCTAAAGTCAGTGGTTAATTGTAATTTACCAATGACATTAACTAAACAAGAACTTGTTGCCATTCTAGGCGATCAAGGGTGCGGGATCTTTCTAACGCCCGTTCAAAACTATCAAGTTTGGCATCAATAGTCAAAGGTTCACCAATATAACCTTGTACCGCTTCTTGGGTTTTCAAACCGTTGCCAGTGATGTACACAACTGTAGTTTCATCTGGATCAATTTTACCAGCTTCTACTAATTTTTTCAGCACGGCGATGGTTGTACCACCTGCGGTTTCGGTGAATATACCTTCGGTTTCTGCTAACAGTTTGATACCTTCGATAATTTCTGCATCATTTACTGATTCAATATTACCGCCTGTTTTTTGGGCGATTTCTACAGCATACACCCCATCTGCTGGGTTGCCAATGGCAATGGATTTAGCAATTGTATTCGGTTTTACTGGTTGAATAAAGTCTCTTCCTTCTTTGAAGGCTGTAGCAATGGGAGAACAGCCTTCTGCTTGTGCGCCACTAAAGCGAACTTTTTTACCTTCGACTAAACCAACTTCGGTAAATTCTTGGAAACCTTTATAAATCTTGGTGAACAATGAACCAGAAGCTAAAGGTGCAACTATATGATCTGGTAGTTCCCAACCGAGTTGTTCTGCAACTTCAAAACCTAATGTTTTAGAACCTTCGGAATAATAAGGACGAAGATTAATATTGACAAATCCCCAACCGTGTGTATTGGCAACTTCTGAACAAAGGCGGTTTACTTGATCGTAGTTGCCTTTGACTGCCATTAAGGTGGGACTGTAAATTAAACTACCTAATACCTTACCAGCTTCTAAGTCAGAAGGAATGAATACACAGCAATCTAAACCAGCATAGGCAGCTATCGCAGCGGTAGAATTTGCCAAGTTGCCGGTACTAGCACAGGAAACAGTTGTAAAACCTAATTCTCTAGCTCTGCTCAGTGCCACAGACACCACCCGATCCTTAAAGCTCAGGGTGGGCATATTTACGGCATCATTTTTAATATAAAGTTTATTTAGACCCAGGCGACGGGCAAGACGATGAGAACGCAATAAGGGAGTCATCCCTGTTCCCACATCTATATAGTTGTCGGTAGCAACGGGTAAAAATTGACGATAACGCCAAATTGAATTAGGACCAGCTTCAATAGTTTCTCGACTGACAGACTGACGCAAAACATCATAGTCATATTTAACTTCCAATGGACCGAAGCACAACTCACAAACATGAGTAGCTTGGAGTTCGTATTCTGCACCACATTCTTTACACTTGAGTGCTTTCAATATGGAAGTGTTGGCTTTGTTTAAGTTTGCGATGGCCTGAGTCATAAACTAGCTTCCCCGTATATCCGTCAACTGTGAAAAAAATACTAACACGAGGCAAAATACTCGTCAAACATACCCGACAAAAATAGTCGGATATTAGGTTACAGGGAACAGGGAACAGGGAACAGGTGACAGGTGACAGGTGACAGTAAGTAGGAATGGATCAATCTAAAATCCAAAATCCAAAATCCAAAATCTAAAATTATCCTCCGCTAACGGGGGGAATAAGTACGACTTCATCACCGTGTTTAAGAGGGGTGTCGGGTGCAACAAAGATTAAATTAATGCCATAGCGGGTAACATCACGCCATTGGTTCAGTTCTGGGTGTTCTGATATGAGGCGATCGCATACAGCTTTGACTGGTGTACCATGAGGAAATTCCAGCATTAGTTCCGAAAGTCCATAAGCTTCTTGATAAGCAGCGAACAATTTAACGGTTACAGAAATTACAGATTCAGAAATTACAGATTCAGACATACAATAATTGTTCTCAAATTTTTTTCACGCCCTGGTTAATTGAATTATTACAAGAAATAGAATGCAAGCCGAATTTAACTTTTTTCAGCACTGGTATCCTCTTACACCAATTGAAGACCTTGATCCACAACGTCCCACCCCGGTAAAATTGTTAGGAATACGTTTAGTAATTTGGAAACCTAGATCATCTGCAAATTACCGGGTATTTTTAGATCAATGTCCTCACCGTTTAGCACCTTTAAGCGAAGGTCGTATTGATGACAAAACAGGTAATTTAATGTGTAGTTATCATGGTTGGCAATTTGATGATCAAGGTATTTGTACTCACATTCCCCAAGCGGAAAATACCGAAATTGTCACCAAAAATCAAGAAAATTTCTGTGTCCTTTCTTTACCAGTACGTCAGGAAAATGACTTACTTTGGGTGTGGCCAGATGCGAAAACCCCCGAACTAGCAGCAAAGACACCTTTACCTTTATCACCACAAATAGACGCTAGTAAAGGATTTGTTTGGACTTCTATAGTCCGTGATTTAGAGTATGATTGGCAGACATTAGTAGAAAATGTAGCTGATCCTAGTCATGTTCCTTTTGCTCATCATGGAGTACAAGGTAATCGAGACAAATCACAACCCATAACTATGAATATAATTAAATCAACAATTGATTTAATTGAAGTTTCCATTCCTAGAGGTTTACCAACAACAATCACTTTTGAACCACCTTGTCGTTTAGAATATGCGATTAGTCTGGGTCAGACAGAAAAGAAATTAGGACTGATAGTTTATTGTGTACCTGTATCTCCAGGAAAATCGAGAATTGTTGGTCAATTTAGTCGTAATTTTGCGAAAACATTTCATTATTTAACACCCCGTTGGTGGGATCATATCACTAATAGAAATGTGGTGTTAGATGGTGATATGATTTTGTTAAATCAGCAAGAATATTTGTTGCAGCAAAAACAAGAAAGGGAAAGTTGGAAAACAGCTTATAAATTACCTACCAGTGCAGATAGATTAGTAATTGAGTTTAGGACTTGGTTTGATAAATATTGTCATGGTCAGTTACCTTGGAGTGAGGTGGGAATTAAGGATACAGAAACTAAAATCAATGATGATAGACTGGTGATGTTGGATCGTTATCAACAACATACTCAACATTGTAGCAGTTGTAGAACCACAGTTAAAAATTTAGAACGTTTGCAAATAGGACTTTTAGCTTATTTTGTCATAGTTGTATCTGGGGTGGCAATTCTTCCTGATGCTTTCCGTCTAAAAGTGGGTTTACCCTTAATAATTACCGCACTTTTAGGAATGGGAATTTATACTTGGTTGAAACTTTG
Source organism: Sphaerospermopsis sp. FACHB-1194 (assembly GCF_014696235.1). Classification (NCBI taxonomy): domain Bacteria; kingdom Bacillati; phylum Cyanobacteriota; class Cyanophyceae; order Nostocales; family Aphanizomenonaceae; genus Sphaerospermopsis; species Sphaerospermopsis sp. FACHB-1194. The sequence goes on from NZ_JACJPU010000007.1 coordinate 130,320, forward strand.
GCTGATTCCTAAATTCTACTTTGTTGATTATATTCATGCCCATAAATAATTCAAAACTCCTGACTCCTGACTCCTTACCATTGAACTAAAGCGATAAATCGCTTACTACGAACTAAAATTTATTGTTTTAGATTTAATTCTTGGAAAGGTTCTGAGGATTCATCTAATTTTAAATTACCAGTTAAATTACCAGCAGATTGACCATTAATTTCTAGTTGATAATTTCCTTGGGGTAAATTTTCTAAACAATCAACTTCTAAAACTTAATCCCTAACCGTTCAAAATCGCGCTGAACTTCGTTAAACAGAGCTTTATTGTGGGGATCTGTCTTGATAGCTTTTTTTAGATAAATTCTGGCTTTTGGCAGTTGTTTTTGGGCAATTAAAGCCCGTCCCCAAATTTGATAAGATATAGCTTGCCATTGTTTGACTTCTATATCCCCAGGTAATCTAGCAGCTAAAGCTTCAACCAGAGCGATCGCTTGGGGAAAACGTTTTTCCTGTAAAAACCGCTGCAACTGTTCATAAGTCTTCCACTTTAACCGTTCCTCTATATCTTCTGATGTTGGTGGATGAGGCATTACTGTTGTTGATACTGACGGTGGGGATGCTACCTGGGTAGAACTATCCTCAAACACTGATGAAGTGGATGAAGTGGATGAAGTGGATGAAGGGGATGAAGAGGATGAACTATGTGATTTTACAGCTATTTCCTCAGGTGGTACTACCGTTTGCAGGAGTTTGTAAGCCTCCGTCAAGGCAATAAATTTTTCTTTACACTTTTCATCATCTGGGTTGAGATCGGGGTGATATTGCTGTACCAGTCGCCGATAAGACGCTTTAATTTCAGCAAAAGAAGCTCCTGACCTTAACCCCAATAAACGGTAGCAATCTCCGATATCCATGTTGCTTTGCTCCAATTCAAAATTCAAAATCAAAAATTCAAAGTTAAGATGCTTTTGAATTTTTAACCTTGAATTTTGAATTTATTTTGCCCTGTTTAGATGCGTTCTTCAATCACACGGTCAATTAAACCATATTCCTTGGCTTCTTGAGCAGACATAAAGAAATCCCGATCCATGTCTTTCTCAATTTTAGACAAAGCTTGACCAGTGTTATTAGCATAAATCTGATTCAGTTGGCTACGAATTCGCAGAATCTCTCTAGCTTCAATTTCAATATCAGAAGCTTGTCCGCGAGTACCGCCGGAAGGTTGGTGAATCATGATCCGGGAGTGAGGTAAAGCTAGGCGTTTACCCTTAGTACCAGCAGCTAATAAGAAAGATCCCATGGAAGCTGCTAAACCCACGCAAATAGTGACAACATCAGATTTGATGTGTTGCATGGTGTCATAAATTGCCAAACCAGATGTCACCATCCCACCGGGGGAATTGATGTACAAATAAATATCTTTACCTGGATCATCGGAATCCAAATAAAGCATAACGGCAATAATTTGGTTAGCAATTTCATCATCGACATCTCTGCCCAGGAAAATGATTCTTTCCCGGTATAGACGGTCATAAATGCTAATCCAATCTGTATATTGTCCTCCGGGCATCCGGTAGGGAACTTTAGGCACACCTATAGGCATTTTTACGACTCCATTTGTAGTTTATTTAGATTGGGAGATGGGGGTAGATTAATCACCTAATCCCCAGTCACCAATCACCAGTCACCTTCTTAAAGCACACTTGCAGGAAGTGGGGGGTTGGCGAGTTCTTCTTTTTCAAACACGCGGTCTATTAAACCGTATTCCTTGGCTTGGTAAGGAGTCATGTAGAATAGACGATCCATGTCTTTGGTGATTTTTTCTGGTGCTTGTCCTGTGGTGCGTGACAGAATATCCACCATTGAGGCTTTGTTTGCCAAAACTTCTTTAGCCCGAATTTGAATATCTGTAGCTTGCCCTTGGGCGTAACTCTTGGGCTGATGCAAGATAATGGAAGAGTTGGGTAAACTCGCACGACAACCTTTTGTCCCAGCACTCAACAACATGGCAGCCATACCCATTGCTGAACCAATACAGATGGTGTGGATGGGGGGCTTAATGTATTTCATGGTGTCATAAATAGCGAAGGCTTCGGTTTCAAAACCGATAGGTTCGCCACTGTAACCAGATGTTCCAGTAGAGTTGATATAGATTTTAATGGGTTTTTCTGGGTCGTCGGATTGTAAAAATAGTAGTTCAGCGATGATCAATTCTGTAACCGCAGGAACTAATGGCATTCCCAGATATACTATTCTTTCCTTTAATAGTAGGGAAGGTAAGTCTGGGGGTGGTGTGCGGTAGGAATTTTCGCCGTAATAGGCAGCTTGTACAGCTTTGATGGGAAAATGTTCCATAGAATCTCAATCGCCTAAAACTATGCCGTTAACTGTATTACATCCTAGCGCGATCGCAAAATAATTAAAGGGTGTGGATTTCTAGGTAGGTGATTGGGGATTGGAAGCCATCCAATACATTTTTTATGCTTTTTCTGTTTATTTTGTTTTTGGACTTGACAAGCCGTGAATACTGTTGTACACTTATGTTATGAGTGGGAATCTGTGGGCGCAATATATATGGTGTTTTTAACAGCCTGGGTTGGGAACGCAGATGAACGAAGATTCTCAGCATCAAGATTAAAGGATGTACAGAATATATTCTTTGCGCCTTTGCGTCTTGGCGTGAGGAAATAGATAATTTATAGATAATTTATAGATAATTTATAGATAATTTATTACCTAATTGGGAAATTAGCGAGTATATTTTTGTATATGTTCTAAAATGTAACGTATCTACCGAAACTCTCCCATGAATCAAATATGCTGTCTAAACCCAGACTGTCATAATCCAACCGTAGCAGATACGACAAAGTTTTGTCCTAGTTGTGGTATTCCTTTAGTTATCCTTAGAAACCATTACCGTCCAGTTAAACCTTTGGGGGGTGGAGGTTTTGGGAAAACTTATTTAGCAGAAGATACTGATAAATTTAATGAAAATTGTGTTATCAAACAACTTGCACCGCAAACGCAAAATACCTATGCTTTAAAAAAAGCAACAGAGTTATTTGAAGAAGAAGCTAAAAGATTACAACAACTGCAACATCCGCAAATTCCTAGACTTCAGGCATATTTTGAGGAGAATGGATATCTATATTTAATTCAAGATTTTATTGATGGAGAAAATTTATTAATTGAGTTAGCGAATGGTGAAACTTTTGATGAAAGAAAAATTCGTAAATTGTTGCTAGAGATTTTACCAGTTCTGCAAATAGTTCACAATCAAAAAATCATTCACCGCGATATTAAACCAGAAAATATTATGCGTCGTCGCAGTGATGGAAAATTATTCTTGATTGACTTTGGTGCATCTAAACAACTTCAGGGTACAATGCGTCCAGGTACGATCATCGGAAGTTATGGTTATGCTTCTTTAGAACAGATGGAAGATAGGGAAGTTTATCCAGCGAGTGATTTATTTAGTTTGGGTGCGAGTTGTTTTCATTTAATGACAAGGGTGCATCCTTGGAATTTATGGAAAACTCAAGGTTATGGGTGGGTGGAAAAATGGCGTGTTCATTTACAGCAACCTGTGAGTGTAGAGTTAGGTAAGATTTTAGATAAGTTATTACAGACAGAATATCAAAACCGTTATCAGTCATCTGATAAACTTTTGCAGGTTTTACAAACTCCACCTCCTCCACCTCCCCAACCACCCCAACCACCCCAACCTCCAATTTCTCAAAAATTGGGAAGTTCTCAAAATCAATCTTCTCAAAATCAATCTTTCCAAAAATCGGGAAGTTCTCAAAATCAATCTTTCCAAAATCAATCTTCTCAACCTACAATTATCACCCGGAGAAATTTCTTGGTTTATCCCAGCTTATTTGTTGGTGGTGTGACTATTGCTGTTGTAGGACAAAATTTATTCTTCCCAAGTCCTAAAAATCAAACTTCTGAAAATCAAACTTCCTCAAACTCCCTCTCAACCTTTAATTTTGAAGTTGTCACCACCGACTCCACCGGAAGCATCATCAACCGACGCAACTCCTCAGCGCGATATTTTACCGAAGATTTAGGAAATGGTGTGACTTTAGAAATGGTGGAAATACCAGGGGGAACATTCCTCATGGGTTCACCGCAAACTGAGAAAGATAGAGCATCAAATGAAGGTCCCCAACGTCAAGTAACTGTTCCCAGTTTCTTCATGGGGAAATATCCATTGACACAAAAACAATATCAAGCTATCATGGGTTATAACCCTTCTGACTTTAAAGGCGATAGCTCAACTTCGCTCACCAACCAACGTCCTGTTGAAGAAGTTAGTTGGAATGATGCGGTTAAATTCTGTCAACGGTTAAGCCAAAAAACAGGAAAAACCTACAGATTACCAAGCGAGGCAGAATGGGAGTATGCTTGTAGAGCCGGAACTACCACACCATTTTATTTTGGTGAAAATATTACCCCAGATTTGGTAAACTATAATGGTAATTACCCTTATGGTTCTGCACCTAAAGGTATATATCGCGAACAAACCACAGATGTAGGTTCTTTTCCCCCTAACGCTTTTGGTTTGTATGATATGCACGGCAATGTTTGGGAATGGTGTTTGGATAATCAGGTAGATAACTATAATAACGCGCCTACAGATGGCAGTGCTGTGACAAGCCAAAGCGGACGTAAAGTGCTGCGCGGCGGTTCTTGGTTTGGCAGCCCCAGAGGTTGCCGTTCTGCGTTTCGTGGCGACGACGACCCTGAAGGCAGTAGCCACTACCAAGGGTTTCGGTTAGTAGTTGCCGGCGCAAGGACTCTTTAGTTCTCTACTCTTTTACCCTTTTACCCTCTACACTTTTTCTTTTTTTCCTTTTTCCTCGCCGTCAGGCGTTCAATTTTTTTACGGTTTTTAATATGTCAGAATCAGGATATCTGGTTACTGAGCGACTTGTACTGAGCCTGTCCTGAGCGGTGTCGAAGTAAGTCGAAGTACAGGATTTTAGGATTTACAGGATAGGATTTTGGTTTGATGTTATATGATTTAAGTTATTTAAGTTTCAATATATCATATATATTTATTAGATGTCAATATTTGTCCGCATCAGGATTTTCAGGATTTAGGGATTTATAGGATAGGAACGCGGATGAACGCAGATTGTTAAAACTAAGATTCAAGGATGTACAGGATATCTTCTTTGCGCCTTTGCTCCTTTGTGCCTTTGCGGGAAATAGATTTTCGTCTGAATCAGGATGTCCAGGATTAAAGGATGAACAGGATAGTATTTTGGTTTGGTGTTTATAGACTCAGTATATGATTTTGACTTTAAAATATCACAGATGTGGTGGAGATGTCCAGGATTAAAGGATGAACAGGATGAAATTTTCAAATCTCTCTGAAACCTCTTACCTTGGTGTCCTTCGTTTCTACCCTGCGGGAACACCTCCGGTGATGGTGGTTCATTCCTTCCATAACTTGGAGCGTAACGAACCATCATTAAATAACATCCTGTAAATCCTATAATCCTGGTTATCCTGATTCTGACAAAAAATCCTTCAAAAATAACCAACCATCATTAAATCGTATCCTAGAAATTCTTAAATCATCTAAATCGTGATTCAGATTATCTGCGTTTATCTGCGTTTTTATCCTGTAAATCCGGTAATCCTGGATATCCTGATTTATAAAATAGGACTCCCTTTGATTATTCTAAAACCTATCATAACACAACCCTGCCAGAAGTCAAGACCCTTGAAAATACGTTGAGTTATTCGCAACCGTTCTCAATAATTTAGGGGTAAAAAAAGGTGCTGAAACTTTTTTGGGATTTTTGGGGGAAAATAGAGTTAAGAATTGTTAAGGTGTTGGGTGAGAGGTAGAACCTCTATGTTCACATTCCCAGTCAGAGACTGGGAACGAGAGAAACGAGAGACGAGAGACGAGGTAAACCTTCCTGCCTCCTGCCTCCTGCCTCCTGCCTTCTGCCTCCTGCCTCCTGCCTCCTGCCTTCTGCCTCCTGCCTCCTGCCTTCTGCCTCCTGCCTCCTTTATCTGTTTTCCGTACTCTGTTAACTGGGTATTGAAGTTATTTATAAATAGATATAGATAATCTCGTTAGGAAAATGACTTTATGAAAGTTAACTTGCAACCTCATCTCAATGATGCTAATGCAGACGCGAATCAACCTAGTAGTCAACGTCAGTTAGCGGTTTCGATTTCGGCGATTGGGGAAACTTTAGATCCTAGTGTGCCATTAAATCTATGTTTAATATTAGATCATAGTGGTTCGATGCGGGGGCGATCGCTGGATAATGTGAAAAAGGCGGCTTGTTTGTTGGTTGACCGTCTCAGTGAGCAGGATAGACTGAGTATTGTGGTTTTTGACCATCGTGCCAAGGTTTTAGTACCTAATCAGGTAATTGCAGAGCGAGATTACATCAAACAGCAAATTAATCGTCTTTCTGCGGATGGGGGTACTGCAATTGATGAAGGGTTACGTTTGGGAATAGAAGAGTTAGCAAAGGGTAAAAAAGATACTGTTTCCCAAGCTTTTTTACTGACAGATGGGGAAAATGAACATGGTGATAATAATCGCTGCTTGAAATTTGCTCAATTAGCGTCTGACTATAATTTAACCTTAAATACGTTAGGGTTTGGAGACAATTGGAATCAGGATATTTTAGAGAAAATTGCGGATGCAGCGTTAGGAAGTTTGTCACATATTGAACGCCCTGAACAAGCGGTGGATAAGTTCAATAGTCTGTTTACTCGGATGCAAACAGTGGGTTTAACAAACGCTTACCTGTTATTTTCCCTGATGCCTAATGTGAGATTAGCAGACTTAAAACCTGTAGCTCAAGTCGCTCCAGAGACAATTGAATTACCTGTACAAACAGAACCAGATGGACGGTTTACAGTGAGATTAGGGGATTTAATGAAAGATGTGGAACGGGTGATTTTGGCTAATATTTATTTGGGACAGTTGCCAGAAGGTAGACAGGCGATCGCTAATGTGCAAGTACGCTACGATGATCCCGCACTGGATCAAGCTGGTTTATTTTCCCTCAATATGCCAGTTTATGTGAATGTAGATCGCACTTACCAACCGAGTACCAATCCCCAGGTGCAGCAGTCAATCTTAGCTTTAGCCAAGTATCGCCAAACCCAGTTAGCGGAAGCAAAATTACAGCAAGGCGATCGCGCTGGGGCGGCCACCATGCTCCAAACCGCCGCCAAAACAGCTTTACAAATGGGTGACGCTAGTGCAGCGACGGTGCTGCAAACTTCAGCTACTCGTTTACAAGCAGGTGAAAATCTATCAGAGAGCGATCGCAAGAAAACCAGAATTGTCTCAAAAACTGTGTTGCAGGATGCTCCTCCTACATGAAAGTTAAATTATTATCGGCACTAAATGATACTAACGTTGACGCAACCCAAACTACTAACCAGCGTCAACTAGAAATTTCCATTTCGGCTATTGCTGATGAGCTTGATTCTAGTATACCCGTGAATTTATGCCTGATTCTCGATAAAAGCGGTTCTATGCACGGCGAAGCTATGAACACAGTGATTCAGGCAGTGGAACAATTATTAGATCAACTCAAACCCGGAGACAGGATCTCAATTGTGGCTTTTGCGGGTACTGCTGAGGTCATTATCCCTAACCAAATCGTTCAAGACCCCAAAACCATCAAAACCCAGTTACACAAAAGTCTGAAAGCTGGAGGCGGTACTATTATTGGTGAAGGTTTATCTTTGGGAATTACAGAATTGCTCAAAGGAACAAAAGGTGCTGTTTCCCAAGCTTTTCTACTCACAGATGGTCATGGTGATAACGGGTTAAAAATCTGGAAATGGCAGATAGGATCAAATGACAACAACCGTTGTTTGCAACTAGCACAAAAAGCCACCAGATTAAATATCACCATTAACACCTTTGGTTTTGGTGATGACTGGAATCAGGACCTACTGGAAAAAATCGCCGATGCTGGTGGTGGTACTCTCGCTTATATTGAGACTCCTAACCAAGCTGTGGACCAGTTTAAACGCTTGTTTAAACGCATTCAATCTGTGGGCTTAACCAATGCCCATTTATTGCTGTCTCTCGTTCCTGGTGTGCGGTTAGCAGAACTCAAACCAGTCGCCCAAGTTGCCCCAGAAACCATTGAGTTACCAGTGGAAACAGAAGCTAATGGTAGCTTTGTGATTCGTTTGGGTGATTTAATGAAAGATGTAGAAAGGGTAGTTTTGGGGAATATTTATTTGGGACAATTGCCAGAAGGTGAACAAGTCATTGGACATATTCAGATTCGCTACGATGATCCAGCACAGAAAAAAGAGAGTTTACTTTCTCCCCTGATGCCGATATATGCTAATATTACTCAGACTTACCAACCAGCATTAAATACCCAGGTGTCACAGTCAATTTTGGTATTAGCTAAATATCGCCAAACTCAGATTGCAGAGGCAAAATTAGAACAAGGCGATCGCACAGGTGCAGTCACAATGTTGCAAACAGCAGCGAAAACTGCTTTACAAATTGGTGATACCAATGCCGCAACCGTATTGCAAACTTCTGCTACTCGTCTGCAAGCCGGTCAAGAACTTTCGGAAGCAGACCGCAAGAAAACCAGGATTGCATCAAAGACGATTTTAGGGTAGTAATTAAGTAGGGGTTTAGCAATGCTATACCTCTACCGACTAAAGAAACATCTATCTCCCGTTTAATTTATATTAAAATTTTCACACATATTCTTTGTTTAGTTATAATTTGATTGCTCATGCTCAGAAGGTAAAAAATGTAAACCTATGAAGGTGTTTTCAGTGTATGATAATAAAATAATTCCGCACTTCACTAACACCTCTATTGGCTCAAATACAAGATTATTTGAGTTTGTTTAATTTAGTAAATTGCAATCAGCAACACATATCAAGTATAAAAATTATGAAAACTCTAAGGATTCCACAACAATATCAATCAGGCATTAATTTAATTATCAAAATAGATGAAATTTTATTTAACAAATTAGTGAATGCAATCACTGAAGTTAACCCCTTTGTAAATATAGATAGCATAGTATTGGAATTATCTGCACAAATAGAGGAAATATCTATACAACTACACAAACCTCTTTTAGAAGAGACGGGATGGACTCATAAATTAAGCAAAATCAGTTTCTTTTACAGAGTAGAAAATGTTATTGATGTACACAGGTTTTTGCAAAAGCATTCAAACCTGATAGATGTGCTGCTAGAAGCTCATCCACAAATAAGAAAATATTTCCCAAGTGAGAAATTAAGATTAAAGTTGTACGTTGATCCTGAATCTCCTCAATGGGAGAAACTGGTACTTTCTATCTGTGCTAGTTCAGAATCTGTTGATCAAGCTCTAAATCAACTAGATGAATTGGATGAAAATTGGTGGATAGATGCTTCATTAGGGGTTGCTGTAAATCTTTGTATTCATTTGGACTTTGAATGAAATTTGATTGGTGAAGTTATTTAGAGGTTGCAGAAACTTTATATAATGAAGTAATTAATACCTCAAATCAGGCAAATAGTGCATCAATTAATGAAGCGAAAATACGCGCTTGTATTAGTAGGGCGTATTACTCTGCTTTCTGTTTAACTAGAAACTATTTACGAGATTTTGAAGGATATGATAATTTAAAAACCCTTAAATATAGTGTACATGAATATGTAATTACAGAATTAAAGAGTTATACTAAAAACCGTGATTTTAGAAAATTAGGAGAAATTTTAGAGCGGTTACGTCTTCTGAGGTGTGAAGTTGACTATGAAGATTATATAGCTGCTAATACTCTTATTTCTAAAGCAAAACAAGCGATTAAGGATGCCAAAAAGGTAATTGATTTATTGAATAAGTTTACCAGTGGCAAAAAACCATAGAATTGTTTTTAAGAATAGAAGAAAGCAATTTATGATAAAAATATTAAATATTCATCACATCGCTATCATTTGTTCAGATTACCAAAAATCAAAATATTTTTATGTTGACATTCTTGGTTTTCCTATCATTCATGAAACCTTCCGCAAAGAGAGAAATTCTTATAAACTAGATTTAAAAGTAGGAAATACCCAAATTGAATTATTCTCCTTTCCCAACCCTCCCCAAAGAGTGAGTAATCCAGAAGCTTGTGGTTTAAGACATCTTGCTTTTGCAGTTGAGAATATTGAAGAAAGTGTGAATTATTTAACTTTTCAAAATATCGAAGTGGAAAATATCAGAGTGGATGAAATTACAGGCAAGAAATTTACCTTTTTTAAAGATCCAGATAATTTACCATTAGAAATTTACGAACTCTAAATATATTGAATATGATCATTTATGATCATTAACGTAATACTATTTTTATATTATCATATAAAGAAGGAATATGAGTAATCACAGTGGACACATAAACCATAGTTGGGTACAACCTCAAAATCCTGCAAAGGTAGAGACAGAACCAACATTTTATTATTTTGCCTATGGTTCTTGTATGTGTCCAGTGGATTTAAAGCGATCGCTTGGTGAAAATACATACCCTTATGTCATCGGACCTGCTATATTAGAAGAATATAAACTCAGATTTTATGGTTATTCCCCCCTGCGTAAATGTGGGGTTCTAGATGTAGTCAATGATTCTACATCCTTAGTCACAGGTGTACTTTATCAGTTACCTTGGAGACTCAGCGAAAATCTAGATCAACGTGAAGGTGTTTCCCAACAATTCTATCGTCATGAAATAGTAGATATTCACCACAAAGATCAAATATACAAAAATGTTCGTACTTATGTAGTAGTGAACAAATTAAAAGAAGAAGTTGCACCTAATGATTGGTATTTTAACGTTGTGCTAAGGGGTGCAATCACCTGTGGACTACCTGAAGAATATTGTTGGCATTTATTTAATAAAATGCACCAATTACAACAGCAACATAAGCATCAAAAAAAGTAATTGATAATTGATAATTGATAATTATTTATTCTTCTGACTCCTGACTCCTGGGGCAACCACGGGGGGTTTGCCCCTACTCCTAATCTAATTCCCTTCTTCCTTCCAAAGCCCTAGCCAGTGTCACTTCATCAGCATACTCTAAATCACCACCCACAGGTAAACCAAAAGCAATGCGCGTTACTTTGGTAAATGGCTTGAGTAGCTGACCTATATATAATGTAGTGGTTTCCCCTTCCACACTGGGACTAATAGCCATAATTACTTCCTGGGGTTTTTGTTGACTGACTCTCCTTACCAAAGCTTGAACCGTCAACTGTTCTGGTCCAATACCATCCATCGGCGAAATTACCCCACCCAAAACATGATACTTCCCTTTATACTCGCGGGTTTTTTCCAAAGCTATCACATCACGGGAATCTGCAACTACACAAATAGTTTGATTATCCCGGTTCGGGTTGCGACAGATATCACATACAGGTTCAGATGAGAGGTGAAAGCAGACTTGACACAAACCTACCTGTTTTTTAGCATCAATCAATGCTTGTGCTAAAGCTTCCACTTCAGATTCTGGACGCTTCAAAATATGCAACGCTAGACGCTGGGCAGATTTTGGACCCACCCCAGGAAGGCGTTGCAGTTGTTCAATTAACCGGGCTAAAGGACGTGCGTAAACCGTAGTTTTATCTCCTTTTATAGCAGTCAGTAGTCAGCTATCAGCTATCAGCTTTGGAAAACTTTTGTTTGATAGCACAGTGTGAGGTAAGTGATTTTGGGGTCTAAAAGTCCAAGTTGTCTTAATTACCCCTGCCATTGTTTCACTTTTTCTATCATGACATTTTTGGGGAGTTTTGGAGAAACTGTCTGAATCAGGATGTCCAGGATTAAAGGATTAACAGGATGAAAAACGCGGTTTTAGGGACTTCCAAGAAATAGATTATCCAATAGACATCTCCGAAAATTACATAAGCGTAACTTGAAACCCATTCGTAGGGACAATTCATCAATTGTTCCTACATCTTTTTCGGAGAGGTCTAATATTGTGGGATGGGCTTCTAGAACACCGATTCATTAATCGTAAGGGCGAAGCATTCGGGTGATAACCTATCGGTGAAACCAGTTCATATTCTGTCCGAATGCTTCGCCCCTACAAGGTAAAAACAGATTACCTAGCATTACTAAATCGACGTTCTAGCCCATCCGGGTTTAAGGACAGGCAAGACCTGTACTGAGCGTGTCGAAGTATGCCTACCCACAAGAATTAATTGTATATTTTTTTATCTGAAAGTCGCTGATCAGCAATTAGAGTATAGCAAAATAGGCTATTTCCATCCCCTTGCGGGGAATTTAGTTGGGAAAGGATCTCCAAAAACTACCCAGTGAGATCAGCGGAGAGTTTTCCATCCCCTTGCGGGGAAGTGAGTTTGGAAAGTCGTGCTATGCAACCGCAAACGGTGCTGCTATCTGGGCGTTTCCATCCCCTTGCGGGGAAATGATTTTGTAAAGATTAGCTAGGTTTGTTTTTTCCGCTGCTGTTGTTGTGTTTCCATCCCCTTGCGGGGAAATGATTTTGTAAAGCCCCGAGGTCGAGGTGGCCCCTGACATTGCCGCCAAGGCGTTTCCATCCCCTTGCGGGGAAATGATTTTGTAAAGTGAAGGCAGGAACGGAGATCGACTAGAGTTACTTTCCGTTTCTATCCCCTTGCGGGGAAATTAGTTTGGAAAGAGTTCACTTCTGGAAACCTTACAGAGCAAGGGTTTCAGATACCCTGATCCACACACCTCTTAAAAATGGAAAAAAAACTTCAAGAAATGGCGAAAATTGCAGCCTGAAATCCTTATGGTGCAAGCCATCCACACACCTGAACGAAGTTATGCGGTTTTCAAGGTTCGGGCGGGGTGTGTCGATAAATTTGAAGACATTACATTAATGTAGATGATTTCACTGAAAATGTCAAGCTGTTCCATAATGGACAATTAACAGTGAACCTGCTACTAAAAAACAAACAAAAATACCCCCCATTTCTGGAGGGTATTTTCTTATTTAACTAAGCTTATTAAACCCAGTTTCAGATTAACCGTTGATTGCAGGAGCAGTCAAAGCAACAGGAGCAACTTCACCAGCAGCTAAGTCT